>SFCA01000026.1:0-26512 GCA_007095475.1 Microcystis aeruginosa Ma_QC_C_20070703_M131
TTCTGAATCGTAAGTTATAACTATTATAATCTCATTTCTCTTTGTGATCAGGTTCAAGATTTTCTCGTTTTTGACTGCTATAAGCATTAATACTCATTGCACAAGTGAGATGCTCCCCCGAAGAACCCTAATCCCTTACAAAAAAATACTCCGAAATCCTCGTGAACTTTATTTTAAGTCACCATGCCGAAGAAAAAATTATTCAACGCCAAATCTCTTTAAAAATATTGCAGGACATCCTCAATAATCCTGAGAAAATTTTAGAAGAAGATGGACTCAAAGTTTATTAAGGTACGTTTGTCGCCATTAACAATAAAACTTATCTTCTGAGAATTTACATTAATGACTTAGTTGAGCCTCAAAAAATTGTTACACTATATGTTACCAGTAAACTTAGAAAATATAGGCAGCTATCAAATGAAAGCTAAATATGATGCTGAAGTTGACGTTTTAACAATTACCTGGCATGACACACCCGTAGAAGAAAGTGAGGCAATCAGTCCGGGGGTTATTCTTGACTATGATCAAGCAGGTAATGTAATCGGGATTGAAATTCTTAATGCTTCTCGAAAAATCGAGAATTTTTCTCCGAATGTGCAGGTAGCTATTTCTTCTCGATAAAGGTGATCGCTGATCCTGTAGTGCGATCGCTGATCTTGTAGGTTGGGTTGAGGTAACGAAACCCAACATTGCTTTTATTTCTTACCTTAATTTTTTGGGTTTCACTTCTACATTTTATTCCATACCAATATCACTATCAAAGATCAGCTTTTCTGAAGCTCCTCACATCTGATCATAAATTCCTTCTTCAACATAACGGTGAAAACTGGAATATTGCCAATCTTTCGGAGCGTTTACTAATCCATGATGCACGGTATTCGAGATGATTAACAAAATCTCAATAAAAAACCCTTGACAAATCCCCGCACTTGACAGATACTTATATATATAATGGGAATCCGTGCCTTCCTACAGACCCTCTTTTTTTAGGTTAGATAAGCGTCAAGAAAATAAAAACCTAATACCTGACCAGTGCTAAAGAGGATAGGTTATGACAACTAAAGACTTATACGAACAGGACTATCTTGCTTGGTTAGAAGAAACGGCCAAACAACTGCGACAAAGACAGACAGATGTATTAGATTGGGAACATCTCGAAGAAGAAATCGAAGCATTGGGGAATGAACAGAGACATAAAGTAGATAGTTATCTCCTAAAATTACTCATTCATCTGCTTCTTTACCAATACTGGCCGGAGGAAAGAGAAAGATGTGCGCGGGGATGGCAGGACGAAATCGGTAACTTTCGGGTGGAATTAGAACTTTTATTGGAGTCAAAAACCCTTTATAACTATTTTTTAACCAGAATTTCGGTTATTTACCCCAAAGCAGTGAAGCGAGTCCGACAAAAAAGCCAATTACCGGCCGCTATCTTTGCCGAAAGCTGCCCCTATAGTCCCGAACAAATCCTCGATTCCGATTTTCTCCCCTGAAATTCTGGCAGATTTTTTCAAAAAAACCCTTGACAAATCCCCGCACTTGACAGATACTTATATATAGAATGGGAATCCGTGCCTGCCTGCGAACCCTCTTTCCCTCTTTTTTCAGGTCAAATAAGCGTCAAAAAAATAAAAACCCGATACCTGACCAATACCAAAGACTTATAAGAACAAGACTATCTTGCTTGGTTAGAAGAAACGTCCCAACAACTGCGACAAAGACGGACAGATGTATTAGATTGGGGAACCAACAGAGACATAAAGTAGATAGTTATCCCCTGCAATTACTCATTCATCTGCTTCTCTACCAGTACCGGCCAATGTCTTCCCCACCGGCCAAATTCTGGTAGATTTTTTCAAAAAAACCCTTGACAAATCCCCGCCCTTGACAGATACTTATATATAGAATGGGAATCCGTGCCTGCCTGCGAACCCTCTTTTTTCAGGTTAGATAAGCGTCAAAAAAATAAAAACCTGATAACCGATCCCTAAGTACCTATAAGCTTTTCACCCAATCACTAATCAACTGGTTAACCTCCGTGGGAATTTCATCGTGGGGACAATGACCGGCAGTTAGATAATATTCTGTGAGAGAAGGATAGTATTGACGGAATTTGGACCCGCGTTCCCTAGTATTCATCCAAGGGTCCCCCTCACCCCATAACATCAACAGGGGACAACTTAACTTTTGCAGGAGAATATCCACATTTTCCCCCCGGGGAGATTTAAACACAGAAGCAAAAACTTTGGCTGCTCCCGCATCCAGGGAAGGACGACGGATATCTTCTATTAACTGCTCAGTAATGGCACTGCGATCGAGATATACTTTCTCTAGGGTTTTGCGGATAGTTTTGGGTTGACGGGTATAGAGAAATAAGAGATAACTGGCCCAAGGTTGCAGCAAGATCGATCGCAGTAATTTTTGTGCTAAATTAGGCTGACGATTGCTTTCTGTATCGCTAAAGGGACCGGCACTATTGAGGAGAATTAATCCCCGAACATTCTCGGAATGATTAGCAGCTACACAGAGAGAAGCGTAACCCCCCAGAGAATTACCCGCTAAAACCGTCGGTTGGCCCACAACTTCCTTGATAAAATCATTTAATTGTTGCTGCCAAAGATTGCCACTATAGACAATATCCGGTTTAGCTGATCTACCAAATCCTAACAGATCGATCGCCCATACCTCCCATTCTGAGGCTAAACCTTGCACATTTTTTCGCCAATGGTCGGTGGAAGCACCAAAACCGTGGACTAATAGTAACGGGGGTTTTCCCGCAACTCTAGTACCCGCTTGCACATAGTGTATCGAATGTCCTTGCCATTGCCAATTTTGCTTTATCGTCAGGGCAGCTGTATTCATCGGCTGTTTTGTTAAGTAATGTGAATAATTCTTAGTCTAACCGATTGGGAAACTGGAGACAAAGCTAGAGATTTTTGGCCAAACCCCTTGACTGAAAACGGGACTTGACATATACTTATATATATAATGGGAATCCGTGCCTGCCTGCGAACCCTTCATTTTTGGGCAAATAACCCTAAAAAACACTCTCAAAAAAAATCTTGAGCAGGATTAATCTGCCGGTATGGGTGGCTAACCCCAGAGAATTACTCCTGAATCATCGGGACAGTTTTTTGCTAATTCTGATAACAGCTATGAAGATTTTGACGATTTTACAGGGATTAATCGACAAAAATCCCTTAACTGAGGCGGATCTAGAAGATTTACTAGAGATCGAATCCTTAAATTTTAGGGAGACTAACCCTCTCATCCTACAGGAAAGGGCGGAACTATTAACGATTCTCTGGCCGCGAGTCTGGCAAAAATGTCAGGAGTTAGGGATAAATCAGCAAAATCAGATTTTGATCAGCTGTTGGCGCTTGTGGATTCCCTGGGCGCTAGAGCTACGCAGCCACGCAAAACCGTTGATTCAAGGCATTTTGGCCCCTCAAGGCACGGGAAAGACCACCTTAACATCCATAATGTCGATTATTTTAGCCTATTTTGATTTAAAAGTAAATAATCTCTCTTTAGATGATATTTATAAGACCTATAATGAGCGAATAAAATTGCGTCAAAAGGATGAAAGATTGCGCTGGCGTGGTCCACCGGGTACTCATGATATAGCATTAGGAATTAAAGTTTTAGAACAGGTTTGTCAGCAAGAAAGTCCGATTTTAATCCCGCGTTTTGACAAGTCCCTGCATCGAGGACAAGGAGATAGAATTGCAGCGGAACAAGTGGAACGAGTTGATATTCTTTTTTTCGAGGGTTGGTTTGTGGGCATGAATCCAGTAGAAGAAACAGTCTTTGATCATGCCCCCGATCCGATTAATAGCGAAGAAGACCGACAATTCGCCAGGGATAATAATCAAAGATTGCGAGAATATCTACCCCTCTGGTCAAAAATCGATCGCTTACTGATTCTTTATCCCCTTGACTACCGTTACAGTTTACAATGGCGACAGGCGGCCGAAGCAAAAGGAGGTATGAACCCATCAGAAATCGAGGAATTTGTCAAGTATTTTTGGAAAAGTTTACATCCGCAATTATTTCTCCCACCCCTGCTCAAACAAGCGCATCTAGTGGTAGAAATTAATCGGGATCATAGTCTGGGAAAAATCAGTTATCAGTAATGAGGGCATTACTTTTATTTATTATATTCTCCCCGCTCCTGTCTCCTGTCTCCTGTCTCCTGTCTCCTCTTTACCAACTGATAAAGCTTATGATTGAAGTCGAACATCTGAGTAAAATTTATGGTTCTACCGCGGCAATCAGTGACGTGGATTTTACCGTAGAAAAAGGAGAAATTCTCGGTTTTTTGGGACCGAATGGAGCGGGAAAAACCACGACTATGAGGATTTTATCTGGTTATATTCCTGCTACAACAGGAACAGCAAGGATAGCAGGATACGATGTGCATCAACAATCCTTAGAAGTGCGTCGTCGCATTGGTTATCTTCCCGAAAATCCCCCCTTGTATCCAGAGATGACCGTGGAAGGTTTTCTTGATTTTGTGGCACGGATTAAAGGCATCTCATCGGGGGATAGAAAAGCGCGGGTAGATTTAGTTTTAGGTAAATGTCAGTTACTAGAAAAAAGAAAAGTTATTATCCGCAAGTTATCCAAAGGTTATAAACAGCGTGTGGGAATTGCCCAAGCGATCGTACACGATCCACCGGTAATTATTTTAGATGAACCGACGGTAGGATTGGATCCGAAACAGATTATCGAGGTGAGAAATCTGATTAAAAGTTTAGCGGGAGAACATACAATTATTCTCTCCACTCATATTTTGCCAGAAGTGAGTATTACCTGCGATCGAGCGACAATTATTAATCGGGGTCGCATCGTAGCCAATAATATTACTACCGCTACCCCTGCCAGTTCCAGTTATGAAATTGAGATCGAGGGTGATAGGGATTCCCTGCTAGAAATCCTGCAACAAATACCCCAAGTCGAACAAGCATCAAAAGTCGGCGATAACCTGCTCAAAATTGTTGGTCAAGTGGGAACAAACTTAGGGGCAGAACTTGCTAGAATAGTTGTCAACAATGGTTATAACCTATTAGAAATGCGTCGCACGCGTAAAACCCTAGAAGATATCTTTCTGGAAGTAATCGGCAGCGGAGAAAGTAACCAGCAAGAGGAGAGGCATGATCAATAATATCTGGGCGATTTTTCGCAAGGAATTTCAAAGCTATTTTACCGCCGCCAATGCCTATATCATTATGGGGATATTTTGGTTAGTAGCGGGATTTTTCTTTAACTCCCTTCTCTACGGCATTATTCTCGATGTTAGTATCCAAGAACAATCGGGATTTCTGGTAGCCAGAGATACGGTATCTGAATTTATGACCACTTTCATCGGCATTATTTTATCCTCTTTATTGTTGGTAATTTTGCCAGCCCTGTCTATGGGATTATACGCAGAGGAAAAAAAACAGGGAACCCTAGAACTTTTAGCCACTTCCCCCCTGACTAATTGGAGTATAGCCATCGGTAAATTATTGGGAGTGCTGGCCTTTTTTACCGTGATGATTACCCCCCTCTGGATTTACGAAATAGTGGTTTTTAGTAGCGCAGTTCCCCCAGTGAATATAGCCAGTGTTTTAATGGCTCATCTAGGATTAATTTTACTGGCAGCGGCCATCCTAGCCATCGGGATGTTTATTTCTTCCCTTACCAATAGTTCTATCCTGGCTTACATCATCACCTTTATCACCATCTTATTTATCTGGATACTGGATGTAATTGCTAACAATGCCGAAACCTTCTTTCGAGATCGCATCGGAGGAGAAGTGGGAGAACAGATCGGATTTTTCCTGAAAGAATTACTATCCCATCTATCTTGGTATCAACCCTTTAACAATTTCGTGCGGGGAATTTTTGACAGTAGTAGTTTAGTCATCCTCCTCAGTTATATTCTGCTGGGAATCTTCCTAACTACTCAAGCGATCGAAGCGGACCGTTATCAAAGAAACTAACTATGATATCCTGGCAAAAATACGGTAAATTTCTCTATATACCCGCCCTCTTTCTGGCTAGTGCCGGCCTAACCGTGGGGTTAATTTCTGGTCAATGGTCATCCCTCTCTCTGGGGTTATTAATTGCCGGGGCTATTCTGTTTCTAGGGTGGCTGTTGTTATTAGTAATCACTTCCAAAGACTTTTGGCAAAAAAGAAGTACCCGCACCGGCACTCAAACCCTTATTACTACTATTATTGTCCTCGGTGTTATCGGTTTAATTAACTTTCTCGCCCTCCGTTATCCCTATCGAGTTGATTTAACCGAAAACCAAATCTTTAGTTTATCCCCCCAAACCGAAAGACTATTAACCAATCTGTCAAAACCTGTCAAAATCTGGATTTTTTCAACCCGGGGAATCAGTGCCAACGAAGAGGAACTTTTAGCCAATTATCAACGCAAAAATCCCCAATTTCAGTACGAGATAGTTAACCCAGAGAAAAAACCCAATATCGCTCAGGAATTCAAAAAACTAGCTAATGATAATCTGTCCAGAGTCTATCTACAGTATGGTGAAAAAAAACAACCCCTGAAAACTATTAGTGAAGAGGAAAATCTCACGGAAGCGAAATTGAGTAACGCCATCGAAACCGCTAAAACCGATCGCACTCTAACCGCTTACTTTCTGCAAGGTCATGGAGAAAATGCCATCAAAGAACCTCAAGGGGGTTTAGGACAAGCAGTCAATAGTTTAGAAGCAAAAGGTTATCAAGTAAAACCACTTAATCTAGTAGAACGTTCCACCATTCCCAATAATGCCGATGTCATTATTATTGCCAGTCCCAAAAGAAAAATATTTCCCCAGGAAGTCACCGCTTTAAAAAACTATCTTGAGCAAGGGGGCAAAATTTTATTAATGATTGACCCCCAAACCGAAACCGGATTAGAACCCTTATTAACCGCTTGGGGTGTGAAACTAGATAATCGGATTATTATTGATGCTTCCGGTGCTGGGGAAATCATCGGTTTAGGTCCGGCTAGTCCCATTATTACCAATTACGGCAATCATCCGATTACTCGCGATTTTGCTAACGGTATTTCTATCTTTCCCTTTGCTCGTCCCATCGCTACCGTTCCCATCGAAGGAATTGAAGCCGTATCTTTAATGATTACTAATGATAAAATGTGGGCTGAGAGTGATTTAAATGATCAGAATCTCCAGTTTAACCCTGAAAAAGATTTAGCTGGCCCCTTTGATCTAGGAGTTGCTCTGACGGGAAAAAAAGGTAAATTAATCGTGATTGGTAATGCCAGCTTTGCCAGCGATGGACTGTTTGAACAACAGTTAAACGGAGATATATTTTTAAATTCTGTGCAGTGGTTAGCCAGTGGTGAAACAGCCACCTTATCTATCCGGGCCAAGGAACCAGAAAATAGAAGAATTAATTTAAATCCCCTGCAAGCTAACGCTATTTTTTGGATAGCGATGGTAGTGATGCCTTTAGTAGGATTTACCCTAGCTGGATTGACTTGGTGGCAACGTCGTTAATCGAGTTAGAATCTAGAAAAATCATCTCTCTTATTTACCCTAACTGCCATGACCACAACCCAAACTATCCCCCAATTGTTGACTTTTGATGACTATATTAATCAATATCCCGATGATGGACAACAATACGAATTAATCGCAGGAAAATTATTGGCCATGATGCGACTGATCGGAAAACACGAAGAAATTGGCGGATTTGTTTCTGGAACCCTATTCTTAGAGATAAATCGGCAGCAATTGCCCTATTTTATACCCAATACTGCCGCAGTAAAACCCCTTCGCCCCCATACAGGTTATCTACCCGATATTATTGTCTTAGACAGAGAAAATCTAGTTAATGATCTCTATTGGGAAACCGCTTCCTCAATTTCTCTGGCAACATCAGCTAAATTAATTATTGAAATTGTCAGTTCCAATTGGCGAGATGATTATCTGAAAAAATTCGACGACTACGAACAATTAGGAATTGCCGAATATTGGATTATCGATTATTTAGCCAAAGGTTCGGCCCGATATATCGGCAGCCCCAAAGAACCCACCATTTCTATCTATCAATTAATAGATGGAGAATATCAAGGTAATTTATTTAAACAGGATCAACGTCTTATTTCAGGGATTTTTCCAGAGTTAAACCTCACTGCTAATCAAATTTTTCGTGCTAGAGCTTAAAGAAAAACCCGTATTTTTAGATTGGACTTATGGTAAAAATAAAAAACTTACCTGAGAGTAAGGAGTCAGGAGCTTATAATAGAAAACAACTCAAGATCGGAGAAATCAATTAATGTTTGCCACAATAGAAGATAAACAAGCTCTTTCCCTCGAAGTATTTCTTGCCCTTCCAGAAACTAAGCCTGCTAGGGAATATTATCATGGAATTGTCACTCAAAAACCTATGCCCAAAGGAAAACACAGCATCTTACAATTTGAGTTAGCCTCTGCCATTAATCAACAGACTAAACCTCAAAAATTAGCTTATGCTCTACCTGAATTGCGTTGTACTTTTGCAGAACGTTCAATTGTGCCAGATATGGCGGTGATTCGTTGGGAGAATTTGCCAAGAGATCTAGATGGAGAAATGGCCGATCAATTTTTACGTTATCCCGATTGGATTATTGAAATTATCTCTCCCGAACAATCTGTTACCTTAGGGATGGAAAAGATTATTTTCTGTTTACAACAAGGAACAGAATTAGGTTGGTTGATTGATCCTTCAGCAAAGTCAGTCACCGTTTTTCAAACAGGATTACCGAAAGTACATATTGCAACTGAAGGAAATAATGAGCCTTTAGCAGTGATTAAAGGATTAGAACGTTGGTCAATATCAGCAGTGGATATTTTTGCTTGGCTAAAGGTTTAATTTGTTCCGTCAGCATCGTTCGGTTTATCAGTTTATTCCAGAAGAGTAAAGTTGTCAAAGTTATAGGGATGTGGACTCATTATGAATAACCCCTCTTATTTATTTTATACTGGTAACATTAATGATTGATTTGGATTGTAAAAATTAGGAACATGAAAGGCTTATGGTATAAGACTTTTGCCTTCCGCAAAGCGGTATAAATCCCCTCAAGATAACATAAAAATACGATATAAATACCCCCTCAACTGACTGAATGAAGGGGGCATTTATGGTATTTTTAGAAGCAATTTAGCTGGCTTTTGTGGTTTCTTTTTCGATGGATTTGGATGGTTTTAGTTTAGGTTTGAGTATCTCGATTATTCTAAATTTCGCTTTTTCCAGTAATCAGGTTTACGTTTTCCATGTGCGATCGCAACTACCCAGATAAATGCTTCAAATTCTACATAAAAGATGATGTAAGGAAAACGGCGAATGAGATAACGGCGCATCCCTTCGATAGTATGGGCTGTTCCCAGATTAGGGTTAATTTTAATTTTTTCGAGAGCTTGTTCAATTTCAGATAGTAAATCTAGCCCTAATCCTATCTTTTGCTTCTCATAATATTGAATAGCATTGTCAAGTTCTCGTCTTGCTTCACTGTGAATAATAACAGGTTTCACGAATATTTCTCTCGTAATTCCAATAATACTTTATCCGATGGTTCACCCTTGGCTGTTCCAGCATAAATTTCGGCTAATCTTTGAGTTAATTCTCTATCCCAAGCCTCTAAAACATTGTCATCTACACCTTCATCTAAGGAATGGATGAGAAAGTAAGCTAGTTCAGCGCGATCTTGCACAGAAAGTTGAGCAAGTTCTATTTTGAGGGTTTCTGCTGTTTTAGTCATCTTGAAAGCATCTATAACCAGTCATCTTAGATTGTAGCAGCTCTCGGCTTGCAAGATAAACCATCCTCCTTAAAATCATGGGAATTGAGAGAGTTATGCCAAAAATACCCCCTCAACTGACTAAATGAAGGGGCATTCATGGTATTTTTAGAAGCAATTTAGCCTACTTTTGTGGTTTCTTTTTCGGTCAATTGGGAGGATTTTAGTTTGCGTTTGAGGGTTGAAACTGCGCCAAGAGTACCGAGAGCGAGGAGACTTAGGATGGAAGCGGGTTCGGGGACTGATGCTCGTTGACGTAGTGTAAATCGTTCTACACCGTCACCATCCTTATCGGAGACATTGATAGTGTACATGAAATTAGTTGTTTGACCACTATCTACTCCTTTTCCTCCAAACCACCATAGTGCATCTGGGTCTACAAGATCGTCTTTCATAGGAGGGTTTTTAAAGTGATCAGTATTTTTGGGTGCTGGATCATCCTTAAAGAAAAGTTGATCATCCTCGTCGGAACGCACGAATGGTTTTCCAAATCCGCCAGTTCCAAGTTCTATATGATAATCATCCCAGTGTAGCCCAGTGAGATTAAGAACATCCTCATTTACTGGGATCATTACAGTTCCACCTGAACCTGGCCCACCTGCAAAATTGACACTAATATCCATATCAAAAGGACCTAAGTTGCCTTTCGGTACGGCAGTTTTATGGATATTTAGCATTCCACTTGTAATTGGTGTATTTATTTGTGGAGCTGTTAGATTCCAGCTATTTGGAGTAATTTGAATGACTGTAATGGTAAATGCATTAGCACTGGAGTGAAATCCGATCACGCCAGCCAGAATTGGTAGTGTCTTAAGAGCAAGAGATTGTATTGTATGGTTCATAGCTTTTGCACTTTAAGGATTGAGTACGATCGCCCCCCCACATCCAGATCAAGCAACAGCCCAACCCAAGACTAAAAGGAGATAGCAGAATGATACACACTCCCCCCCCCACAACTGTATCAAAAGCTACAATTTAATAAATCTTTATATTCCTTTCCCCGATTAGCGATTCACAGGGGAAGATTGAGATATTCCCTCTTTGCGAACTATAATCCAAAAAAAAATTAGTAGTGAAAAAATTCAACCAAGCGATCAGCTACTAACATTGCCATTTGTTCGTCAAGACGGCTAATTTGAGCAACGATTCGGGTTTTGTCGATCGCTCTAATTTGGTCTAAGGCAATACTACCTCGCACATTTTCTTGGTCAATCGGGATTCTGGTGGGGTATTTTTTGACTGTGCTGGTGATGGGAGCGACGACTACTGTTCTCAACCGAGCATTAATCTCGCTAGGGGAAACAATAACACAAGGTCGGGTTTTTTGCAGTTCGGAACCCCTAGTCGGATCGAGTTCCACTAGAACCACAGCAAATCTTTCTACCATTGATTTTCTGGCTCGAACTCGTTTTCCACTCCTAACCAATCCTGTAACTCTGCTTCGAGCGGTTCGTCATCAAATAATTCAGTCCACCCCTCTCTCACCTTCTTTTTAGCACTCAGAATAATTTTTTTACCTTCGACTATCGCTTCGACTTCATCAGTGAGTTCGCACTGTTCCATAATCGCTTGAGGAATTGTAATTCCTTGAGAATTGCCGATTTGTATGATTTTCAGCAACATTTTTGACTGCTTGGTAAATACATTGTCATTATATCAATCAACCGCTTAAACAGCCCCACCCAACCCCAAAGGCAGACAACAGAATCGCACACACTATCCCAATCAAAAAAGTATTAAAAGCTACAATTTAATAAATCTTTATATTCTTCTCCCTAGCTTAGGGATTGACAGGGGAAGGAGTCTCAGGTGGTTTCCCCTGTTTTACTCCTTCTCAGGCGAACTATCCTCATTCCGTGAGATATTGTGGCGCAGTGTGTCGGATTCGCCTTTGCCTTCTCCCTTGACTGCGCTTCAACTCGATCGCAAACTAAATTAAACACAATTAATATCAACCGACGGCACTCAACTGACCCAATTCCACGCTCACCGCATGAAAGCGATTGTCCCCGGGACGATAGGAGAGAATTTCCCATCCCTAGTTAACAATAACGGGTACGGTAGGGATCGAACCTACAACCGTCCGCTTAGAAGGCGGATGCTCTATCCATTGAGCTACGTACCCAAGAAAGCACAATTATAGATTATAGCTCCAACAGTGACAAGTGGTAGGACTAATTTTCGCCGCTACCCCTCTTTGCCACTGTCCAAGCTTAATGATGATGGTGATGTCCGTGGTGGTGATGGTGATCGGAATGAATGTGAGGAATTGTTACAGAACTATTGACAGATAAAGCCTCTTGTGATAACAAAGCTTCGATATGTTCCTCGGCCCAATCGGCAGCCATCCGGCAAAATTCGGGGTTATCGTTGACACAGGCCATCTGCACATAATTAACTTGGTCGTGCTTGCGGCGTAAAGCTTCGATAATATGCTCCACATCCAGTAAAGTTTCGTGATTTTCCGTAGCAAAGCCAATCGGCATGAAAATTAAAGCTTTGGCCCCCAATTCGATTAAATTCTTCGCCGCTAACTCTGCATTCGGTTGCGTCCATTTAATTAAGGGGGTTTGGTGATTTAACCAACCCACAGAAATCAAGGGATAACGATAGATTAATTTTTCCCGGACCAACTCGTATAAAGCTTGACTTTCATCGATTCCCGACGTAAATCCCTTAGCTTCGTGGGGACAACCGTGATTCATCAAAATAATGCCAATTTGCGAGGGAAGACAGCTACTAGCTACCTCAGCAGCGATTTTTTCTGCCACTAACCGCGCCATTAGGTCTATATAAGCGGGTTGGTTATAAAACGAGGGAATATAGCGCAATCCTTTAACCCAATGTTCCCCCGTTTGTCCTTGAGCTAAAGCTTTGTTAACTTGTTCGATCGCAATGCCACTGGTAAAGATAGAATCAACAACGAGGAGAGGATAGATCAAAATTTTCTCGAATCCCCGATCGCGGATTTCCGTTAATACTTGTGCCGGTAAAAAAGGCGCGCAGAAGTTAAACGCTTTGAATACCTCCACCCGATTACCCCATTTTGCCTGTAAATTGCGCTCGATTTCCTGTCTTTGATGCTCGAAAATGTGGTTATGGGGCGAAATAAAGTGATTATGCTGGTGCTGCCATTCGTGTAGGTCAAATAAGGCCAATAATTTCGCTAGGGGAGGATAAACCCAAGTCGGTACGGGAGCGAACTTAGCCGTCAGCAGATTTAAGGCCTGTTCATTATAGTTAGCAAAGTCCTCGTAACTCTCCACTTCCCCGTATCCCATCAATAATACCGCCACTCGATCGCTGTGGTTGTGGGTAGCGGCTAACTGTTGTTGATCTGAAATGGCAACCACGTTTTTAACCCCGATTTTCTAAGTGAAAAACGCTATATCACTGGGATAGTAGCACTTTTCTATCCTATCCCCTAGCACGGGATAGACCGCTAAAAATTTATAACCTCTACAGAATCATACAGATTGCTTATCATCCTCATTAATAAAACGAGATGTAAAGAAACTTTAAATAATGTTAAGATCGTTGCAGTCCCACCTATGAGAGATATGACAGCAGGCGTGTTTGGTAGCTTACCTTTTCCCAATCAGAGCGGCGATCAACTCATCAGTAAAGTGGTGAGTGCTGCGATCGCTGCATTATTCAAACGCACAGGCAAGCTGACAGCGACTGTCCGCGCCGAACCCGTAGCCAAATTACTGCAAGGCAGTATCGACGGTTTTGACTTTATCGGTCAGTCGATGCTCATGTACAATGGCCTACGCATCGAAGCCATGGAATTGTATGTGCAGGCGGTGGCGATCGATTTTAGTGCCATTTTTACCGGACAGGTAAAACTCCGTCAACCGACGCGAGCCACTTTGCGGGTAGTTTTAACGGAAGAAGACTTAACCACCTCTTTTAATACACCTTTTATTGTCGAAAAACTGCAAAGATTAGAGTACGAAGGTAAATCAATTCACTGTCAGAACACGGAATTAATTCTCAATGACGATAAAACTTTAACTCTGAAAAGTCTAATTAAATTGGGAGAAGAAGAACCAATTCTTCTAGAAATGACCACTGCTGTGGTTGTGGAAGAACGGCGAAAAATTCAATTTGTTGATGTGGTTTATCAAGGCGACGAAAGATCGAAAGCTTTAGGAGAAGCTTTAATCAGCCACGTTAACAACCTTATGGATTTAGATAAATTTGCTCTCGATGGTACTCAATTAAGAGTCGATCGACTACGTTTAAAAGATAAACAAATCATCTTTTATGGTATCGCCGATATCGAGCGTTTTCCCCAAAGAAAATAGGCAGGACTTTTGGCTTTTAATCGTGCTTGTGGCCACAGGGAGGCACGGGATCGTAACCTCCGGGGTGAAAGGGATGACAACGGAGAATACGCTTAATTGCCAACCAAGAACCCCGCAGCACACCAAAGCGATCGATCGCTTCCATAGCATACTGGGAACAGGTGGGTTGAAAACGACAGGAAGGGGGAAATAGCGGCGAAATAAACCGTCGATATCCCTCAATTAAGCCAATAAAAATTCCTTTCATCAATGTCACCTCGATCGTCTAAACTAAATAGATAGTCAATTTTCGCTTTTGCCACGTGGAACTATCCCACTCTCTCCTATTTTCGATCGGTTTAGTCGCCTGTTACCTAGTTGTTCTGATTCTGATCGCTGAAAAATTAAAAAGTCTTTTCAGTGCCAATGGCGAAATTACCCGCAAAGTTGTCCACATTGGCACGGGAAACGTTATCCTTTTGGCCTGGTGGTTAAATATCCCCGCTTGGGTGGGAATAATCGCGGCGATCCTAGCGGCAACTATCGCTATCCTATCCTATTTTTTCCCGATTTTACCCAGTCTTAATAGTGTCGGTCGCCGCAGTTGGGGAACTTTTTTTTATGCTGTTAGTATCGGTGTTCTCGTGGCTTATTTTTGGCCAATTTCTCACCCCGAATACGCGGCAATGGGTATTTTAATTATGGCTTTAGGAGACGGATTAGCGGCCCTAGTCGGACAAAATTTCGGTCAACATCCCTACAAAATTTTCGGCAGTGGCAAAAGTCTGGAAGGTTCCCTGACTATGTTAGTAATCAGCTTTTTAGTCAGCTTGATTATTTTATCTTTTATTAATGGCATTAATCCGCCAATTATTCTAGTATCTTTATTAACGGCGATCGGAGCTACTATTCTAGAAACTTTCTCGAAACTAGGTATAGATAATCTCACTGTACCGATTGGTAGCGCCACCATTGCCTATTTTCTTACCCAAATTTTCATCTCAAGCTAGTCTATCCCAGCTTTCAAGCTACCGAAGACCGATGATATTCACTGATAACTGATGACTGATAACTGAAATGACTTTTACGATCACTCAAAACCAAAATCAATATCTTACCTATTGTCTCAAGGATGAAGAAGCTGACGCTTATCTGGAAGTGGTTCCCGCTAGAGGAGGAATCATCACTCGTTGGCAAATTTGCGGAGAAGATATTTTATATCTGGACACAGAAAGATTCAAAGATCCTAACCTCAGTGTGCGAGGAGGAGTCCCGATTTTATTCCCTATCTGTGGCAACTTACCCGATAATACCTATCAACACCAAGGCCGAAACTATACCCTGAAACAACACGGATTTGCTCGTGATTTACCCTGGCAAGTGAGCAAACAAAGCAGCGAAACCGCCGCTAGTTTAACCCTAGAATTAAACAGTAATAAAGCCACTCGTCAAGTCTATCCCTTTGATTTTCAATTAATATTTACCTATCAACTGCAAGGAAACAGCCTCAAAATTCACCAAAAAGTAATTAATCTTTCCCCCGAAAGAATGCCCTTTTCTATCGGATTTCATCCCTATTTTCAAGTCACCGATAAAACCCGATTATCCTTCGATATTCCCTCCTCCCAATACCTCGACCAACGCAGGAAAACCCTCCATTCCTACTCCGGCAACTTTGACTTTAATCTCGAAGAAATTGATGCCGCTTTCCCGCAAATTACTCGCCATCAAAGTAGTTTTAGCGATTCCTATCATCAGCGCCAAATTATCCTCAGTTACGATAATCTCTATACAACTATAGTTTTTTGGACTCTGAAAGATAAAAATTATATCTGTCTCGAACCTTGGAGCGCCCCCCGCAACGCCCTCAACACAGGCGAACATTTGACCTACTTAGAACCCCAGAGCAGCTGCGAGGCGATCGTGGAAATGCGAGTCAATCAAATTTAAATTACCCCTTGACTTAGCCAAAATAAGATGTTATATTGATAAATCGTGTGCCGAACACGAAACGGGTCGCTAGCTCAGCGGTAGAGCACTCGGCTTTTAACCGATTGGTCTTGGGTTCGAATCCCAGGCGACCCATAAAAACTCACTGATACAGAAAGATTGACTTGTCTTCCCCCGTCTATGGATTAGCCTTGCATACAAGCAGTCCCCAACTAGGACTGGCCCTCTCTAATTTCAGCGATGATAGTCGTCAACAAACTTGGGACTTAGACAGGGACTTATCAAACCTATTCCACCCCTATCTAAAACAGTTCCTAGCCCCGCAAAAATGGGCTGATTTAGCCTTTCTAGCCACCGCTAAGGGGCCGGGTAGCTTCACCAGTACCCGCATCGGTATAGTCACCGCTAGAACCCTAGCACAACAATTACAGCTACCGATTTTTACCGTCTCCAGTTTAGCGGCCTTTGCTTGGTCACAACGGGATTTTTACCCCCTTGATACCTATCTAGCCCTAGAAATGCCCGCCACTAGGGGACAATTATATGTGGGCATCTATCGGGGTAATCGGGTTTATTTAGCTGATAGCCTGATGACTCCAGAACAATGGCAGCAGACCTTAGAAAACTTAACTATTTCCTATCAAAGATTAGCTACACCCAGTTATTTAGGCATAAATGCCCCCGATATCCTCGATTTAGCCCATTTGAATTGGCAAACGGGAAAACGCCCCCATTGGTCGGAGGCGCTACCATTTTACGGGATGTGATTAGCAATTCCCTCTTTTTTTCAAACTACAACCAGCTAATCCGAGGGTTAGCAATCCTAAAACTGCGCTAGGTTCTGGGACAGGTTTGACGGAATAAATCGCCAGATTACGACTAACTTCATTGGCCACAATTAACAGGGGAGTACCATTGGGACTATCGGCAGCGGGGATAAATAATAATCCTTCGGGAGAGATATCGCCTAATTGCCAATCGTTGATATAATTAGTGAACAAAGGATTACTAGGGTTGGTGATATCATAAACCATGAAACCGCCAGCCCTTTCTATTCCCACAAAAGTATAGAGACGATTGCCTACGCTTCCCACGGCTAAACCTTCCGGTTCTGGGCCGCGGTTATCGCTACGACTATCGAAGCTGCTAGGATTACCATCGGAATTAAAAGTACTAGGAGTTAGGGGAGTTGCCGAAAAAGTCGCTAGAATTTGTTCAAAATCATCGCCACTATCGAAGACTTGGGACAGTCCATTAGTGACATTCCAAATCGAAAAAGAACGACCACCGTAGGCAAAAAGTTGGCTATATTGACCTTGGGCGTTACGTCCGTCGATGCTAGAAACATCCAAACGGCCGAGATTTTGGGCTAATTGCAAGTTGGTCGGATCAGGGAAAACATTGGGGTCTAAAGTTAGAGTAGAAACTCGTCGGGCCTCATCTCTAGTATCCCCTTCATTGGCAGTAATTAAATAGGTTTGTCCAGCGATGGTAACGGTGGCAATCGTATCCGGTTGGTATAAGCCAAAAACCGGCCAATTCTTAATTCTCACTGCTGGGGAATTAGTCGCTCCTCCAAATACTACCCCATCTCGATCGCTAGGATCCAAACCATTACCGGGGGCGTTAAAATTTTTGGCTCCTAGGGGTACAATACTGGTGACTTGAGCGTTAACAATATCGACTATCGCAATAGCGCTATTTTCCTGTAGAGACACCCATGCAGTGGTTCCATCGTCGGAAACGGTGATGTATTCCGGTTCCACATCTTGGGAAACCGTTTGACCGGGAAAAATACGGACTCCCTGATTTCTTAAAGCATTCTCTTGACCATTAAAACTGGTAAAGGCAGCAGTGTTGACCGTGGCATTGAGAACACCAGCACTAAGGTTAATGATACTAACGGAACCATTGGGATTGATCGCCCCTCTTGCTTCCCCTTCGTTAGCGACCAAAACCCGATTACCGTCAGGAGTAAAGGTTAACATATCCGGTAAAGCGCCCACAGTCACCTGACTCTGAAAGACACCATTAGTATTGAAAAAGACCACACTGCCGTTATTGGTAATCGGATTAGCTTCCATGGCCAGGGCCACGATACCATTTTTAATGGCAACGCTGTTAACCCCCGCACCGTAGGGACTAAGATCGATCGAGGGTAGGCGAATTGGACTAGCGGGATTGCTGATATCGGCAATATCTAGACGATTATTCGGACCGATTACGAATAATTTGCGACTAGCGGGGTCATAAGCGGGGATTTCTGCCCCGAAGTTATTAGTAGCATTTGTACTATTGCCAAGACTGCTCAATCGGGTGATATTTAAAGCTGAGGCCGATTCGGTAACAATATTGATACTGCCAGCAATTGACAGCAAGGTTAATAGAAATTGCCAATGGTGACGATAGATAGCATGAATCATATTTTTAGCTGAAAGCTTGCCAAAAAAGGCTAAACAATCGCATTTTTTCAGCCCCAAGTTAAAGGAAGATTAAACAAGAGGGAAATTAAGGATATCTTCAAAATTTGGCCAAGGACAGTAAAAGCGAACTAGGAAAACAGCTTACTCGATCGCTTTTTTAGTTGAACGGCTCATTTACTGGAGTGATAACATGGTTTAGTATAAGCTCGATCAATATGGAATCAAGACTCGTGTTATCTATTCTCCTAGCCGATTTCAAGATCATTTTTGAACGTGACCCCGCTGCCCGCAACTGGTTAGAGGTACTGTTTTGTTATCCTGGATTACAAGCTTTACTGTGCCATCGCTTCGCCCATTGGCTATATCACATCGGGATTCCCTTTATTCCCCGTTTAATTTCCCATCTTGCCCGTTTTCTGACTGGTATCGAAATTCACCCCGGTGCCCAAATTGGTCAGGGTGTTTTTATCGACCATGGTATGGGAGTTGTCATCGGAGAAACCGCCATTATCGGTGATTATGCCCTCATCTATCAAGGAGTTACTTTAGGAGGGACGGGGAAAGAAAGCGGTAAACGTCACCCGACTCTAGGGGAAAATGTGGTCGTCGGCGCTGGGGCTAAGGTTTTAGGTAATATTTATCTGGGTAATAACGTTCGCGTCGGCGCCGGTTCTGTGGTTCTGCGCGATATTCCCGCCGATTGTACCGTTGTTGGTG
This sequence comes from Microcystis aeruginosa Ma_QC_C_20070703_M131, assembly GCA_007095475.1. Lineage (GTDB taxonomy): Bacteria > Cyanobacteriota > Cyanobacteriia > Cyanobacteriales > Microcystaceae > Microcystis > Microcystis aeruginosa_I. The sequence goes on from SFCA01000026.1 coordinate 19,177, forward strand.
TACCCGGTCGTTTAATCTATCGCGCCGGGACGCGGGTGGAACCCCTCGAACACGGTGATTTACTCGACTCGGAAGCGGTGGCCATTCGCGCTTTGGTGGACCGCATCGAACAACTGGAAAAACAAGTGTACGAATTGCGGCTAGAACGGTCAAAAGAACCAGATTATCGGATTAATTGCCCAGTTTTAGCCCATTTAGAAGAAGAAGAAGCGCGTCATAGCTGTTGCCCTGCGGCCGATCGAGAGCTGCGCGAGTTTCTCGAACGGGCGGTTTAACTCCGATAATCTTCTGATATGATAGAAGACTGGTTTTTTAGTAGCTGAAACCCATTCGTCAAGGCTATGATTGTTAAGGACTACTTAGCACCGTCCGATGGCTCAAACTGACTCAATCCGTATCCGTGGCGCCCGACAACACAATCTCAAAAATGTTGATCTCGAATTACCCCGCAATCAGTTGATTGTTTTTACGGGAGTTTCGGGATCGGGCAAATCTTCTCTCGCTTTCGACACTATTTTTGCCGAGGGACAGCGCCGCTATGTGGAGTCCCTCAGCGCCTATGCGCGCCAATTTTTAGGACAATTAGATAAACCCGATGTGGATGCGATCGAGGGTTTAAGTCCGGCTATTTCCATCGACCAAAAATCCACTTCCCACAATCCCCGTTCTAGTGTGGGAACTGTAACGGAAATTTACGATTACTTGCGTTTATTGTTCGGTCGTGCCGGTGAACCCCATTGTCCCCATTGCGATCGCAATATTGCCCCCCAAACCATCGATCAAATGTGCGATCGAGTGATGGAATTAGCCGATAAAACCCGATTTCAAATCTTAGCCCCAGTAATTCGCGGCAAAAAAGGCACTCATAAGCAATTAATCTCTAGTTTAGCCTCCCAAGGCTTTGCCCGGGTGCGGATTGACGGCAAGGTAGTAGAATTATCCGAGGGCATCGAGTTAGATAAAAAACATCTTCATGATCTTGAAATTGTTATCGATCGCCTGATCAAAAAAGAGGGTTTACAGGAAAGATTAGTGGATTCTTTAACCACTTGTTTAAAGCATTCCGATGGTGTAGCGATTGTGGAAATTCTCGATGAGAATAACGAAGATAATCCCGAAGTTACCAAAGAAATTGTCTTTTCCGAGAAATTTGCCTGTCCCGAACACGGGGCAGTTATGGAAGAATTATCCCCCCGTTTATTCTCTTTTAATTCTCCCTACGGTGCTTGTCCCAACTGTCACGGATTGGGCAGTTTACGGAAATTTTCGGCAGATTTAGTCATTCCAGACCCAAAACAACCAGTTTATTCTGCTATTGCCCCCTGGTCAGATAAGGATAATTCCTACTATCTTTCTCTCCTCTACGGTTTAGGGCAAGCTTTAGGTTTTGAAATTCAAACCCCTTGGCGAAAACTAACAAAAACCCAGCAGGATATCATTCTCTATGGGAGTAAAGAACCGATCTATTTTGAAGATGATTACCGTTACGATACTGGTCGCGGTTACTATCGAGAATTTGCGGGAGTTATCAATATCTTAGATAGAAATTATCAAGAAACCACCTCGGAAGTTATTAAACAAAGACTAGAGAAATATATTGTTAACCAAACCTGTGAAGTTTGTCACGGAAAAAGATTAAAACCGGAAGCTTTATCGGTACGTTTAGGACAATATACGATCACGGATTTTACCGGAGTTCCGATTCGGGATTGTTTGCAGAGAATTAATGATTGTCATTTAACCCCAAGACAAGCATTAATTGGGGAATTAGCTCTCAAAGAAATCAAAGCGAGACTACAATTTTTAATCGATGTGGGATTAGATTATCTTACCCTCGATCGACCGGCGATGACCTTATCCGGGGGAGAATCCCAACGAATTCGATTAGCCACTCAAATCGGTTCGGGATTAACAGGAGTATTATACGTTCTCGATGAACCTAGCATCGGATTACACCAAAGAGATAATAGTAAACTGTTAGAAACCCTGCAAAGATTGCGAGATTTAGGTAATACTTTAATTGTCGTCGAACATGATGAAGAAACGATTCGGGCAGCCGATTATGTGGTCGATATCGGTCCCAAAGCGGGTATTCATGGCGGAGAAATCATCTGTCAAGGCAGTTTTAAAACCCTTTTAAAGTCCAAAAAATCGATAACAGGGGCTTACTTATCGGGACGCAAAGTTATTGAAACTCCTCCCCAAAGAAGGGACGGGAATGGTAATGCTTTAGTTTTAAAAAATTGCCATCAAAATAACCTAAGAAATATTGATGTAACGATTCCTTTAGGAAAATTAGTCTCGATTACGGGGGTGTCTGGTTCAGGCAAATCCACCTTAATTAATGAGTTATTATATCCAGCTTTACAACATCATTTAACCCGTTTAACTCCCTTCCCCAAAGAGTTAGAGAAAGTGGAAGGATTGGACGCGGTTGATAAAGTAATTGTCATTGACCAATCACCGATAGGACGCACTCCTCGGTCAAATCCTGCCACCTATACGGGGGTTTTTGACATTATTCGCGAGATTTTCACCGAAACCATCGAAGCAAAAGCTAGGGGTTACAAAGCGGGGCAGTTTTCTTTTAATGTTAAGGGAGGACGCTGTGAAGCTTGCCTAGGCCAAGGGGTAAACGTCATCGAGATGAATTTTCTCCCCGATGTCTATGTGCAGTGTGATGTGTGTAAAGGGGCGCGTTACAATCGAGAAACCCTACAGGTTAAGTATAAAGGTTATTCGATCGCCGATGTCTTAGATATGACGATCGAGGAAGCCTTAAAAGTCTTTGAAAATGTCCCCCGGGCCACCACCAGATTACAAACTCTCGTGGATGTGGGTTTAGGATACTGTAAACTCGGTCAAAGCGCGCCCACTTTATCCGGTGGGGAAGCGCAAAGGGTGAAATTAGCGGCCGAATTATCCCGACGGGCCACGGGAAAAACCCTATATTTAATCGATGAACCGACTACGGGTTTATCTTTTTATGATGTGCATCATCTCTTAGATGTGTTACAAAGATTGGTCGATAAAGGTAATTCGATTATCGTCATCGAACACAATCTCGACGTGATTCGCTGTAGCGATTGGATTATTGATTTAGGACCAGAAGGAGGGGACAAGGGAGGAGAATTAATCGCGGTGGGAACACCGGAAACCGTGGCTAAATGTGAAAGATCCTACACCGGTCATTATCTTGCCCAAGCATTACTTCAATATCCGCCAAAAAAGCGGGATAATGTTAGGGAAGAACACAGAGATAATAAAGCCAATGATCAAGATTAGTATTTAACTCTTGTTCGCTGTTAATTTCCTGACCGGTTTTCCAAGAATAAATTTTAATCTCTTGAAAGTAAGACCCTAACTGTCTTAATTGTTCTTTGGGGGTGGCGTAATAATTTTGCAGACGAAAATTATGGGGTTCATCGCGAATAATTGCATAGTCAGCAGTCAATAACTGTTGGTAGCTAAGAGAGGGATTACAGACCCGCAAAATCGCCCAGATGAACAAATTGACATAGCTACTAAAAGGATTGAAACTAATCTTTTTTTTCCAATCGAATTCTGGGATAATTCCCTGAAGATTATGACTAGAAAAACAAAAATAACCGCCCGCTTTACCGATGCGGCTAATTTCCTCTAAAACTAGAAAACGGTCAGCAGGGGAAATATAATCAATGCCATTAAAACTAAAGAGAATAAAATCAAAATAATTATCCGCAAATTGTTCTAGATTTCTAGCATCGGCCACTTGCCAGACTAAATGGGGGAATTTTTGACGACAAGCGGCGATCATTTCCCCAGAATAATCAACACCGATATATTCTCCCACAAGAGGGGCAAAATACTTCGTAGTCCGTCCCGCACCTACCCCTAAATCAAGCATTTTCATGGTTGATAAATGCTCTTGTAGCAGGGTTAAAATTGTCTTTTCTGCTGGCTGTAGTGCGGTTAATTGGGCATAATAACCGACAATACTAGGGTCTCTATAGGTTTGCTGATTTTTATCCTTAATCATTCTCGATCGCTCTTTCCCCATCATCTGGCTGTTTTTCTCTTACTAATAATTCACCTTCCCAACCGCCAATTACTTCTTCAAAAAAGCCTTCTTGCCATTGGCTAAATGTGTTTTTTTCTTCTTTTTCTTTTAGAGATATTGGCTGATAAACTAAGGTAACTTCTAAATCTGTGTTTTTAAGTTCAGGCGGTAAAGATATTTGTAATGTTCTATCTTCTCCCCCATGGGTTTTAAAACTAATTGTTTTCATTGATTAACTCCTTTTGAAAACTTAAATTTCATGATTTAGCTTCGCCAATTCAGACTTGAATTGGCCCTTCTTTAATTACTCAATTGAGAAACTGGCTATAGCAGTATCGATTAACTGCATTAACTTCATGGTTTCGGCTAAGGTTACTACTATCTTATGATAGTGTCATATGTCCTCGTCTGACAAGGTGCGTCCCCTGGGGTCTTTTAACCATAAAGACATCTTCACCCCAAACAGGTCGGACATGACAGAAACCACCATCCGATGAGAATGGCCATACATCCCACTCAAGACCGAGACGATGGATACTACTCTCTCACGGTAGCCGCTCTTTCCTACTACCATCTTTAAGAAAAGATTTAGACTATCATAAGATGCGCTTAAATTATCAACTTGGCATCAATGGAGATTTTTAGCTCTTTTGTCCCATCTACAAGCATAGCATTTTCCAAAAGTGATAAAAAAAATGTAAAGTTATTTTATATTAGTTGTCTTTGATAGCTGGGAAATTGTCCTGACGACTTCCCAAATTGCTCCTCACCTGACCCACCGTCCCAACCTCCAGTTGACGAAAGTAGATAGCACCGAGTCGGTTGTCAGCCATCTGATCAGAGGCTCGCAGCGATCGCCTAGGTTTAAATTCAGTTACGCGCAAGATCAGGTATTTTTATTTGAGCAACGCTAAGAGAGAAAAAGCAGCGGGGATCAAATATCTGTATAAAGTGCTACGATAAGCTAAGATTCCATCAAAGGTTAGATTATCAAACGCCGACTCAGGACTATCAAGGTCGGAAAGCCTCGTTCGATAGTCTGAGCAGAGGTAAGACAATCGGTTAGAACTTATTGACTATCTGAGACTGTCCAATCGTTGGGATCGACTTCGGGTATAGGTGAGGATATCGATCCGCAATTGTCAGGGTAACACCAAATCCCCCTGATCCAGTGCAGTGGACAAGCCTTCTTGTTCCTGGTGACCACTTCAGTGGTCTCTGATGATAACTGGGTTTTGCTAACTGGATTTAGGATAAACCTGTCTTAGTGCGGTTTTGTCGTTACTTGTCTAACAATTGTTGCTATTTCACTAACTAAGTAGTCGGACATAAATAAACAACACTATGTTAAGGAATGTAAAATAGCCAGTTTTCGCTGCTGCATATAGCTTTCTACCCTATTTACAAAACTTTATACAGCAGCGAAAACTTATGTCCGACTACTTACCTTATTTTTTATGGTTAAAAATTATGGCAAGCAAATCTTATTCGATGGTGCAAAATTACCCAACTGGAACAACTGGAACGGGACTAGATCAAACGGTTGAAAGAATTGGCAGAGATCCGGGACTCGCTGGTGCTAATCTCGGCACAAATATTACGGGTGGAATGACGGCAGCTAATGGATTAAATCAGTTAATCTTAGAAGCCAAACAAGCCACTGGAGTTGCTAGTAATGGCATTTTTACTGTCAGTGACGTAACCGCGATTAATGCTTGGATTCGAGCTAACCGTTTAGCAGAATTTACTGCTCTCCACGGCGATGATGACGGTACAACAGAAACAGGGTTTCATTTAGTCCAAAATGACGGAGCGACTCAACAGTATCGCAACCAAAATTTAGTTGATACGGTTTTTGATGGCATTTATCACATTGGTTTCCTCATTCAAAATGGTACTTTTCTCAATGAAGATGGGAACGCAAATGCCACGGTTGCTCAGGTGGCGGATTGGCTAACTCAATTTTATACAGATCGGGCTACAACTAATACCGGACTTGATCGGATTACGGAATTAATTATTGCCGATCAGGGTTTAGCGCAAAATATACCTTGGCAACAAATCGCTGGCGGTGCTGATGCTGCCAATGGACTGAATGATTTATTAAAAACAGCGATTACCACCTACAATCTCGCCGCCGATGGTTCAATTTCCGAAAGCGATATTGCACAAATTAACACCTGGATTCGCTCTGATGCCACCCGTTATAATACTTTTGTTGTTCTGCATGGGGATGATGACGGCACAACAGAAACCGGCTTCCATTTAGTTCAAAATGACGGCGCTCAGACCACATATTTTGCGAAAAACCTAGTTAATACCGTTGTCGATGGTATCTATCATATTGGCTTTCAGATCCAAAATGGGCGATTTCTCAACGAAGATGGTGCAGCTAATGCCACAGTCAAAGACGTAGCAGATTGGGTGACATATTTTTATGTCGATCAGTCCACCACTGGCACAGGATTAGACAAAATTGTCGATACCATCAAAATTGATACCGGCTTAGCCAAGTGGACAAATGCGGGGGATATTAACGCCGGAGCCGCCGCCGCCGACGGACTTAACCATCTATTAGTAGATGGCATTACTGCTACAGGTATCGCTGCTGATGGCTGGATTACCAGCGATGATATTCGCACCCTCAATCAGTGGGTTCGCACTAATCACTATGAAGAATTTGTCCTCCTTCACGGTGACGATGAGGGAAATGAGGAAACAGGCTACCATCTGGTGCAAAATGACGGAGCGACAACTCAATATTTTGGCAAAAATTTAGTCAATACCGTAGCCGATGGCATCTATCACATTGGCTTTAACATCCAAGACAATCGTCTCCTCAACGAAGATGGTGATGCCAATGCTCGCCTTAACGATGTTGCCAGTTGGCTCAACTATTTCTATCTTCAGAAAACCATTATTTACGGCAATGATTCTAGCGACACGATTACAGGTACGAATCTTGCTGAACACCTGATGGGTTACGGAGGAAATGATGTTCTAAGTGGTGGCGGCGGCGATGACCTAATCGATGGAGATTGGGGGTCTGACACTTTATCGGGTGGAGTTGGTAATGACTTACTCTATGGCGGCGCAGACAATGACCAATTAGATGGAGGCGAAGGGTCAGACACTTATTATGTCTCCGGTAATCTAGCCGGAGGCTGGTCGAGTTTCCAAGGTTATGACACCATTACGGATACAGGAACCACTGGCACAGATACCATCGTCGCCAAAGGTACGGGTAGTGTGGATATTGGTCTCAAGAGTTTTGGGGTTAATAGCGGCATTGAAACC
>SFCA01000260.1:0-5775 GCA_007095475.1 Microcystis aeruginosa Ma_QC_C_20070703_M131
CTATAGCTTCTTGTACTTGTTGCGCGCGACTTTTTACCCGGCCAAGCTTTTCTGGTCGGAACCCCCTAAGCCGAGTTTTCAAGGTGCTGCGCCGTCCACTTGGTTTTCGAGACTGGCCTCTTAATTCTAACGTAAAGCCGCCGTAGAACGGCGGGGTTTCAGACCCAAAATTTCCTATGACCACTACCGGTTCTTTTGATGACTCTTTGTTCGCAAGAGGGGATTCTCTTCTCAAGCGAGCCTCCGATGATGTTCCCGAGAAAATTATCGGAACGATTTTGTTCGCCTGCGCCCTTGTATCTGTAGTCACAACCTTCGGCATCGTCGCTATTATTTTCAAGGAAACTGTCGCTTTTTTCCAGGAAGTAAGTTTCGGGCAGTTCTTCTTGGATAGCCAATGGACTCCCCTTTTTAATCCTCCCCGTTTCGGGATCTGGCCGTTGATTAACGGAACCGTTTTAACCACGGTCATCTCAATGGTGGTCGCAGTTCCGTTGGGATTGTGTTCAGCGATTTATCTGGCCGAGTACGCAACCCCGAAAGTAGCTTCGATTCTGCGTCCGGCGGTGGAAATTCTGGCGGGAATTCCCACCGTAGTTTACGGTTACTTCGCACTGATCTTTCTAACGCCCTTACTACGGAATTTTTTACCCGTAGAGGTTTTTAACGCTCTGAGCGCGGGATTGATGATGGGAATCATGATCACCCCGACCGTCGGTTCGATCAGCCTAGACGCGATTAAATCGGTTCCCCGTTCCCTGCGCGAGGGTTCCTACGCCCTAGGAATTACCAAGCTGGAAACAATTTTCAAGGTGGTTTTGCCGGCCGCCCTATCCGGGATTATGGCTTCGATTATTTTGGGGGTTTCCCGTGCGGTGGGAGAAACCATGACCGTCCTGATCGCGGCGGGCGCTCAACCTCGTCTAACTTTCAATCCACTGGAATCGATCGCCACCATGACCGCTTTTATGGCCCAGGTTTCCAGTGGAGATGCCCCGAGAGGGAGTTTCAATTTTAAATCCATCTACGCGGTCGGTGCGGTGCTTTTCCTGATCACTCTGGCACTCAATATCGGCAGTTATTGGATTTCCAATCGCTTTAAAGAAAAATACGACTAATTATCATGGTTAAATCTTCTCCTACTAGGGATACGGCCGTCTTTAACGATCGACTCGAAAGCCGAGAAACCATCGGCAAAATCTACGAGTATATTTTCTTGATCGGATTACTCATCGGTCTATTCGTTCTCGCTCTACTGTTGCTCAATGTCTTTCATGACGGACTGGCCCGCCTACTCACCCCCGGTTTTCTCACGGAAACCCCCTCCCGTTTTCCCGAGCGCGGGGGAATTCGCCCCGCGATTATCGGTAGCCTCTATTTGGGAGTAATCGTGATCTTGGTAGCGGTGCCCATCGGGGTGGGCGCTGCCCTATACCTAGAAGAATACGCCCCGAAAAACTGGTGGACGGCGCTGATCGAGGTGAATATCGGCAATCTGGCCGGGGTTCCCTCGATCGTTTACGGTTTACTCGGTTTAGGGGTCTTCGTCTATTTACTGAATTTCGGCTCTACCCTACTTTCCGGGGCCTTAACCCTATCTCTGCTATCGCTGCCAGTCATTATCGTTGCGGCGCGGGAGGCGATACGAGCGGTTCCCGATTCCCTACGCCAAGCTTCCTACGGTCTAGGCAGCACCAAATGGCAGACGCTCCAACACCATGTTTTACCCTACGCGGTGCCGGGGATTCTCACGGGGGTAATTATCTCCGTGTCGCGGGCGATCGGGGACGCGGCCTCGCTAGTGGTGGTGGGAGCGGTGAGTTTTCTGACCTTCGATCCTGGTTTATTCGAGCGATTTATGGTACTGCCCATTCAGATTTTTAGTTATGTCTCCCGTCCTGAACCTGGTTTCGCCAATGCCGCCGCTGCAACGATTATCGTTCTGATCCTTTTGATCATGGCCCTGAACGCCATCGCCATCTATCTACGTCAACGCTATTCGACACCGAATTAGGGAAGGCAGCAGGCAGCAGGCGGGAGGTTAGATAAGTCTATTTAACTTCTTAATTGCCCACTCCTCTACTCCCCACTGCTCCCGAAACACATCTTTAACCATACTCAGGAGAATTTTTGCCATGACTACCCACCTTAACCCAGATCACAGTGTTTTCGAGGCGGAAGGAGTGAAAGTTTTTTATAATGGATTTCTCGCTCTTCTGGACGTTCATATTAAAATTCCCGCCCGAAAAATCGTCGCCTTTATCGGCCCGTCTGGTTGCGGGAAAAGTACCCTCTTGCGCTGCTTTAACCGAATGAACGATCTGATCCCCGGTGCCAAGGTGGAGGGAAGATTACTCTACCGAAATCAGAATATTTACGATTCGCAGGTCAACGCCGTCAAGTTACGGCGACAGGTGGGGATGGTTTTCCAACGTCCGAACCCTTTTCCCAAGAGCATTTACGAGAATATCGCCTACGCGCCCCGAACCAACGGTTATCAGGGAAATCTTGAGGAATTGGTCGAGTATTCCCTGCGGCAGGCGGCGATCTGGGAGGAAGTAAAGGACAAACTGAAAGAAAAAGGAGCGGCACTATCGGGGGGACAGCAACAGCGCCTCTGTATTGCCCGTGCGATCGCTATGAAGCCGGATGTTTTATTGATGGATGAACCCTGTTCGGCTCTCGATCCCATTTCTACCCGTCAGGTGGAGGAATTGTGCTTACAACTGAAGGAAAGTTACACGATCATCACCGTCACCCACAATATGCAGCAGGCATCGCGGATCGCCGACTGGACGGCATTTTTTAACACCGAAACCGATTCGTTCGGGAAACGCCGGGGGAAATTAGTCGAATTCAGCCCCACGGAAGTTATGTTCGGCAATCCGCAAACCGACGAGGCCCGGGAGTATATTACTGGGCGATTCGGGTAATTGAAACGGAAAAAAGGCTGATAGTCTGTTTTTCAAAACCGTGCGCGGTTTGATCCCGAAACACCCCTTGGTATGAATATAAAAAACTGGATTTTCGCCATTTTGTTGGTTTTTGTCCCGATCTCGATCGCTGGGAATTTCCTCCATTGGGACGTGACGATCATTTTTCTGAGTGCCTGTCTGGCAATCGTTCCCCTGGCCGCTTACATGGGAAAGGCAACCGAGGAAATCGCCGTCGTGGTCGGTCCCAATCTCGGCGGTTTACTGAATGCCACCTTCGGCAACGCTACCGAATTAATTCTCGCCTACGCCGCCCTCGAAGAAGGTTTGATCGAGGTGGTGAAAGCGACGATTACCGGTTCGATTATCGGGAATCTGCTGCTGGTAACGGGCTTGTCGATGTTTTTCGGCGGCTTACGCTATAAAGAACAGAAATTCCAGCCCGTGACCGCCCGTTTAAATTCCTCGTCGATGAATCTCGCCGTCGCGGCGATCCTCCTACCCACAACCTTTCAATACACCTCCGCCGCAATCGAGGAGAGCGCCCTACAGCGTCTCTCGGTAGCGTTGGCGGCGGTATTAATTTTTGTGTATTGTCTGAGTCTGCTTTTTTCGATGAAGACCCATACCTATCTTTACGAGGTGGGGGGCGCAGCTCTCGATGAAGAGCCAGGAGAAGCCGTAAGCGTAAAAAAGCCGAATCTCTGGCTGTGGGTGGGGATATTACTGCTGGTGACCATCGGGGTGGCGATCGAATCGGAATTATTAGTTAATACCCTAGAGGAAGCCACGCATAAATTAGGATTAACGACCCTTTTCACGGGGGTGATCCTGCTGCCAATTATCGGCAACGCGGCCGAACACGCCACCGCGGTTAGGGTTGCCTTAAAAGACAAAATGGATCTGGCGGTTTCTGTCACTGTCGGTTCGAGTCTGCAAATCGCACTTTTTGTCGCACCGGTTCTCGTAATCGCGGGTTATTTCATCGGTCAGCCGATGGCTCTCGATTTCGACATCTTTGAATTGGTCGCCGTCGCCGTCGCCGTCTGGCTGGCCAACTCGATCAGTAACGACGGTCGCTCGAACTGGTTAGAGGGCATATTACTGGTGGCGACCTACACGGTCATCGCTCTCGCTTTCTTTTTCCATTCCGCACCGGGATAGAGCGATCGGTCGCACGAGATACAGTTTCTCCATCGGGATAGGTAGTAAAATTCCCCCGTTGCCGATTAATTGATCGGTTTCCCCTGCCATGGTGAAGGTAACGAACGGACGAACCCGACAGCTATCTTAAGGAAAAAAACGATGATCGAGATTGTGATTGCCATATCTAAGGGTGTAGCAGCATTCGTCGCCACCAACCTCGACGATATATTGATCCTGACGATTCTCTTCAGCCAAACGGGGAGACTCTTCCGTCGTCGCGATATCGTCATCGGTCAGTATATCGGCTTTAGTCTGCTTGTTATTGCCAGTTTAGCGGGATTTTTCGGTTGTTTTCTCATCCCTGCTCAATGGATCCGCTATCTAGGCCTCGTTCCTGTGATTATCGGCATCATTTCCCTTCTCAAAGAAGATGATAAGCAGCAAGAGCCGGAGAATGTCGAAGTGGACCTGGAGGGTGCGAAACATTCCCCCTTCGGTGGTTGGTTTGACCCGCGCACCTATAGCGTGGCCGCGTTGACCGTCGCCAACGGGAGCGATAATATCGGCATTTACGTTCCCCTGTTCGCCAGTAGTAGCGTAACAAGTCTGATCGTTATCGTCAGCGTGTTTTTGATTCTGGTGGGGGTTTGGTGTGCGATCGCCTACGGGTTGACCAGTGTGCCGACCATCGCCACCATCCTAACCAGTCAGGGAAGTACCTTTGTTCCCTGTGTGCTGATCGGTTTAGGGATTTTTATCGTCAAAGAAAGTATTACCCTTGCATTTTTGGCCTTAGCAATTAGCTATCTCCGAGCGATCGTTGACCGCAGTCAGGAACTTGCAAGAAATTGACATCCTCACCGCCGTAACAGGAATTTCAACCTAGTATATTTATTCGATCGTATCTATAAAAGCTCACGCCGAAGTCTCGCCGAACGTCCGGAGTCTCACGGCCGAAGCCTGCCCCCAGGAAAACCTTTTTCAGCAAGCCCTACTTATAGACATAGCTGAATTTTAGTCATTTAAAGAAATATATGGCTAAAGACGTAAAAAGTGATTGACTTTATCTATCTGAAGGCTTATAGTTTGCATGTGTGACATAAATCAGTGGATGGTATGACTCAGGTTCGAATTACGCCGATGATTCCCGTTTTGTCACCCTTTTCAAACAGATCAGGGAAAGGCACGGGAATTGTCACCAATCCAAGACTGGCGCTCATCATTGGTACTTGTGCCTTCAAAACTGTACATTTCCACTGACGGCGACATCGGTTTGGCGCTGAAGCGCAACAACAACCTAAGGTTCAATGCTTTCTCTCCTGAATACCTTTACTCTTTTCCCACCTATTGTCTATCTATGGCATCAACCACTACTACAACTACCGCAGGGTCATCGTCACAAAACCGCTGTACTATCGCCCCCAATCCGATTGGTGAACAGATAAAGACTGCTCTCGGTGGCAAAAAATTAGAGAAACTTTCCGCAAAAGAATTAGATGAGTTTTTGGACCGAGATCTTTTAGGTGAAATTGGACTTGATACTGAGGGAAAAAAGAAACCAAAGAAGGGCAATAACGACAATTCAAGCCCTATCTCAAGTCCTACCGCCAAGACGGCCTCAACTGTCTCACTACCAGATTTAGTGGGCAGTTTTGGCACGATTAATTTGCCAACTACGGTTGACTTCGGCGCAACT
>SFCA01000261.1:0-3055 GCA_007095475.1 Microcystis aeruginosa Ma_QC_C_20070703_M131
GACTTGGAAACTATCTCATCAAATTAGTCCCCCTATAGAACCCCCTTGAGCCATCTGGCACACTTTTCTCTTTTTGTCAAATTTTATGTTAAGAAAGATGTGACTAATGGATAGCTTATCAAGGGGGGCTAGGGGGGATCGCACAGGACACTTTTGGGAAAAGCGGTATTTTTGCGATGGCTTCCCTCCTTCAGATAAAGAAAGGGCATTAAATACCTTACGTTACATTCACGGAAACCCGAAAGCTGCCAAAATGCGTTCGACTTTTTTCTATGATTTCAGTAACTACGGTAGTTATGAACGCTTAACTGATGATGGCTTAACTCAATGGCATCCTGCTTTTCTTAAACTTGGTGACAGCTTAGAAGAATGCGCCAGAAAGTACAAAGGCTTTTGCCAGAAGTACAAGCCAAAGGAGAAGAACACCGCTATCCGATAACCCTGGGGAAGTAAGCTATTGGCACGGGTTCATCTCCCTGAACCTAAGTCTTCTAACACTGGTGATTCAAGGAAAAGGGGAACCGAGAAGAGAAACAACCTCTGCTTCCCTGCTCCCGGTGCTTCTTCACCGTGCCAGGTATCCGAAACTCCCGAATTAACTAGGATTGTACGTCAATTCCTTGAAGCTAACCGTGCGCCTTGGCAAGGAGAAAAAGACTTTTGACCTGATTTGGGGTTCGTGCTATAATTGAGGGGGCTACTCTGCTTCGTCTCCCGCAAAAGGACCCCCACGTCCCAACCCATGGCCAATCGCCCACAGGGGAGCGATCGCATTGCCATCACGAGAGACGGTAGCGGTATTTTCCCGTTGGACAGGAGCAGCGTTACGAGGGGTCAGTTTTTTGGCTTTCATGGGGTATATCCTCCATAATTTTTACTTAATTTTGTTTGTACCAGTTCTTTTTCTCCGAGTCAAGAGTTTTTCGTTCGCTGAAGTTTTGTTGAGTTTTTGTGAAGCTTAGATCAGCTTAAATTTCCCCAAAGAAAACCCCTACCTGATGCTATTGGGGAACGGGGAAAAATGATCCCCTTAGATGGATGCGATCGCTTTTTTAATTAACATCAAACATATAATCCCGAAAATGCGATTAAGATAAAATTAATAAACCTGATCATGAGTACCAATGTCAATTAGAATAATTACCTCTTTTTGCTCCTTATCATTAGTTTCTGTTGTTTCCAAAAAAAATACAATTCTACAATCATAACCACAAGAACAAGCTTTTAATCCTAATAATTTTCCTTGTAATGAATGAGTAGCTAACTGAGGTGTAAAAATATCTTCTTGCATTAACTTTAATGTTTCAATAATTTTTTGTTCAAGTTGAGCATTACGCTTGACAAATTTACGAAATGATCGTTTAAACTTCTCTGTTGCAATAATCTCTTTCATTCATCTTCTGTTAATTTGGCTTTTAATTCATTAATAATATCTTCTAAGGGTTGAGGTTTTAATTCTCCTCTTTGAAAAGCCTCCCTTGCTTCTTTAGCATTTTGGGCTATTTCTTCTCGATAGGATTCTATTATTTGATTTTTGATAATTTCTATTAACATTTCTCTCTGTTCAATCGGTAGTTGATTAACTGTTATAAGAGCTTGTTCTAATGTCATCATAATTGATCCTCTCTTGATTTAATTTAAGTAATAAGCTTAACTGATTGGCATCTTGAATATTAGAATAAGGAATCAGATCATTGATGCTTTCTAAATCTTCTTTAGCTCTTGAAGATATTAAAATAACGGTCATAATTTAATATCCACAATTCTGAAGATTGTTTGCTTTTAATCTGTTGATGACTTCTCTCTCATCAAAACTTTCCCCACGTTTCAACTCTTGCACCCCAATCATGACTTCCCGTTTCAATTCTTCAAATCTTCCTCGGTAAATTCTGTCTCTTTCTGCCAATAAACGCAATCCCTCTTCAATAACGGCTAAATCATCTTGATATTTTCCTGTTTTGATTTGTTGAGCAATCAAATCTTCTATTTCCGGTGTCAATTGGATAGTGTTCATCGCTTCTATTACCGTGATATCATCCTGATGGAGTATTATAGCGCCGACTTTTTAGCATCTTATAGTTTTAACAGATTTTGGACAGAATGCGAGATAGACGGGTTCATCTCCCTGAGTCTAAGTCTTCTAGCACTCGTGAGCCAAGGAAAAGGGGGACTTAAGAAGAGCAACAACCAGTACGTACTCCCCTGCTTCCCTGCTTCCCTATCCTGCTTTTGTTATAGATGAAGAAAAAGCTTTATTTGCTTGAGCATAAATTTTTAACGCCACCGACATTTGTTCTTGTGCAGTTTCTCCCTGAGATTGAAACCAAGCAAAAGTTTCTGGATCTATTTCGACTTTTACAGTAACAAGGTTTTTAGGTAGTCGCAATTGTGCGTTAACCCAAAAATCTTCTGATAGCGGAGGAATATCAGAAGTATCAATATCGTCATCTTTCATCATATCAATTCTACTCCAATCTGTTTTTGAGGTATTGCTCATAATATTTTCCTTCATACGATAAAGCTTTTCTTAAGGATATAATGCGAATTGTTTGATCATCAGGTTCAGTATAGACAATAACAACGACTCGTCCATCTAGTAAACCAATAGCTACAAAGCGAACCTCTCCATAATTCTCCCGCTCATCCAATTCAACGACCATTGGCAAGTTAAAGATACGATAAGCGTCGGCGAAGTCAAATCCATGTTTAATAAAGTTGCTTTGATTTTTGCGCTCATCCCATTCAAATTTCATCTATACTAATCATAGCAAAAGAGTTTTGACATGATTTGAGGGCGGTATTTTCCCGTTGGACAGGAGCGGTATTGCGGGGTGTTAGGGTTTTGGTTTTCATCATGGTAAATCCGACCTAATTGTTATTGAGTTCAATCATACTAGCTCTTTGCTGCCGAGTCAATAGTTTTTGGGTGAATTTGTGTGAAGTTTTTGTTAAATTTAGATTACTCTAACTAGATTAATTTTTGATCCTAGCTATTCCTAATTGCAAAACTTCTAAAACCTTGGCTAAATCACCAGCTAATAAAGCATCTTTATCT
>SFCA01000262.1:0-4278 GCA_007095475.1 Microcystis aeruginosa Ma_QC_C_20070703_M131
GGTTATTACTAACCCGCACCTGTAAGGTTATAAAGTTATCAAGGTACTACATTTACCAAGCGGCTAATCCTCTAAACGTCTTACTGTCTAGTTTCTAGCCAACGAATCGCACCACACCCTACACCCTGTCCCCACGAAAAACTTTTTCAGCAGACCCTAACTAAGTCAGCAGATTAGGTATCGGCTGCCCCTTCATTTTCCGAAGATTGTCTTTGATCGCTGGAATAACCGCCTCTACCTCCTCTGGTGGTGGTACGATTAGAGGCAGCCCGGAATTGACGAGCGTAGGCGCGGTTGCGTTCAGCTTTTTCTTTTTTCAAATTACGACGTTTGGCCACAAGAATCTCCTTGGCATATTAGATAGACAAGCGGGGAAACGAGCGCTCGCTCCCCCTATTGACATTGACACTCTCCGCCCTAAAAGTGCGGAGATTCTTGGGCTGAATCCTGCCTCCACTAGCAACGCTAATTTTGGTCTTACGGTTTCATGTCTAGTCCGACTACACCGATAAGGCAAGCACTCTTATGGACTACTCCCCAAGCGTAAATTTCTGTGTGTCCCACAGTATTTAATTGTTTTGCGTTCTTACAGTTTGGACTTAATTGAACACCATTGACTGTTAGAAATTTTGAGATGACGGAGTAGGAAGTTTAACCTGCTTCCTCACGTTCTCACGGTTGGCAACCTGGAGCTATTCTCGCACAAAGCCGTCCTAAAAGGACGGGGTTTTCAACCCAAATTTCCGATAACCTAGAATGGTTACGGTCGGGGATTAGTAGCGACGCTCCCGATTGCGATCGCCGCCAGCACCGAAGGAAGATCTGGGTTCTTTTTCACGAGCTTGATTGACTTTTAATTCTCGTCCCATCCATTGAGCGCCGTCAAGAGCGGCAATAGCCTTCGCTTCTTGCTCTGGGGTTTCCATTTCCACGAAAGCGAACCCGCGTTTTCTTTTCGTTTCCCGATCCATGGGGAGGTGAACGCGCTTGATTTCACCATATTCCTTAAAAACCTCAACTACGTCGTCTTGGTCAACCTCGAAGGGGAGATTACCAACATAAATTGACATAAAACCTATCCTTGCACAGATAAAAACAACAGATTTGTAGAGAACCAAGATTTCGGGAACTAGCTGAACCAATACTAAACAGAAACGCTTTGACCATTAATACTGACAACGAGCCGCAGTGCCGACTTTTATTCTCAATTTCCATCCTAGCACATAGCTATTAGCTTTGATCGATTCTGCCTGTCTCGCCACGGGAGCAGATAAACTAGACTAGAATGCTGCCCTATAAAATGCCCTAATTATGAGTTTATCCCCCCATCCGATCGAAACTGCCCTAAAAACCCTGGCAGCGAAAGCGGAAAATTCCATCGAACAAACAACAACCCTAGAAGACTTAGAACAGCTAAGGGTGAATTATCTCGGTAAGAAAGGAGAATTATCGCAGATTTTACGGGAAATGGGCAAATTAACCCCTGAAGAGAGACCGCGCCTCGGTGCGATCGCTAATGAGGTCAAAGAATTAGTACAATCGCTGCTGGAATCCCGGCGAGAAAGTCTAAATAACGCCCAAATTCAAGCGAAATTAGCGGCGGAAACCCTCGATGTCACCCTACCTGCTCTTAGCCGTCCTTTAGGGCGAATTCATCCCTTAAATAGCACAGTTGATCGCATGATCGATATTTTCGTCGGTCTGGGTTACAGCATCGCCACTGGGCCGCAGGTAGAAACCGATTATTATAATTTTGAGGCTTTAAATATTCCTGCTGACCATCCGGCCCGGGATATGCAGGATACTTTTTTCTTGAGTGATGGTCGTTTATTGCGGACTCATACCTCTCCGGTGCAGATTCGCTACATGGAAAGTCACGAACCCCCAATTCGGATTGTGGCCCCGGGCCGGGTTTATCGTCGTGATACCGTGGATGCAACCCATTCCGCGGTTTTCCATCAAGTGGAATTATTAGCGGTGGACCGGGGATTAACCTTTACGGATTTGAAAGGAACAATTAAAGAATTTCTTAAGCAAATGTTTGGGGCCGATTTACCGGTTAAATTCCGCGCTTCCTACTTCCCTTTTACCGAACCCTCGGCCGAGGTAGATGTACAATGGAAAGGCAAATGGTTGGAGGTGATGGGCTGTGGTATGGTGGATCCCAATGTTTTAAAAGCAGTCGGTTATGACCCCCAAATCTATACGGGTTTTGCTGCTGGTTTTGGCGTGGAAAGATTTGCTATGGTATTACATGAGATAGACGATATTCGCCGTTGTTATAATAGTGATATCCGCTTTCTCCGCCAATTTTAGGGGGATAAACCCGATGGTCAAGAGTGAAGATTTAACCAAAAAAAGACTCCTATCCGTGGCTTGTCATGCTTCGATCCTTTTGAGTGCTACGCTGGTATCGGTGGGGATTCCCTTAGCTATTTATTTCATTTCTGATGATGGAACGGTGAAGGAAAACGCCAAAGAAGCTTTAAACTTTCACCTGAATATGTGGTTATACTACCTAATTGCCGGGATTCTGGTTTGGGTTTTAATCGGTTATTTGCTCTTACCGATTCTTGCTGTGGTGAACATTGTTCTCCCCATTCTTGCTATCCTGCAAGTCTGGAAAGATGCCTATAAGGTTTTCCGTTATCCTTTTATTTTCCGGGTTCTGTAATCAATTATCGGGGTTGAAACCTGTTCAACCCTTTTTTAGTCCTATTCCCACTAGAAAAATAGCCTCTGGAGTTTATGACTAAAATTGTCATCATCGGTGCGGGAATAGTGGGGGCCACCATTGCCTACGAATTAAGCGCCATCGCAGGATTAGAAATTACCCTCATCGATGAAAAAAAACCGGGACAAGGAGCAACTGGGGCAGCTTTAGGGATTTTAATCGGGATTATCAGCCATAAAACTAAAGGTAGAGCCTGGAAACTGCGGCAAGAAAGTTTAAAACGCTACGAAACCCTCCTTCCTGAGCTAGAATCCCTCACCGGACTGACTATTCCCTGTAACCGTGATGGTATTGTCCTACTGCGATCAAGTGCCGAAGACGAAGAAAATTGGCGCAAGTTAGCCCAAATCCGCCAAGAACAGGAATATTGTCTAGAAATCTGGGATAAAGAGACTTTAAACCAAAAATGTCCCCAGGTGGCCGGGGAGCATCTCCAGGGTGCTATCTATTCTCCCAGTGATCGTCAAATTAACCCAGTCCTGCTCACGGAGGCTCTCGTCGCTGCTGCGGCAAGAAGGGGGGTTAAATGTCAATTTGGGGTAAAAGTTGAAAATTTTGGGAAGACAGAGCTTCAAGGCTCTAATGTGAGGCAATGCACCCAGGTTTATAGTTCCAATGGTATAGAGGAAAGCGACTTTTTGATTCTTTCTGCGGGAATCGGTGCCACTGCTTTAACCGAAACTCTTACCCATCCAGTGGAGATCCGACCGGTTTTAGGGCAAGCTTTACAGATAAAATTGACGCAACCCCTAGAAAGTTCCGATTTTAAGCCGATTTTAACGGGAAATGACCTGCATATTCTCCCTTTGGCTGGAGCGGAATACTGGATTGGAGCAACGGTGGAATTTATGGACGAAAAGGGCGAAATTATCCCCGATACTACCCTATTAGAGCAAGTGTATCAACAGGCGATCGCTTTTTGTCCCTCTTTGGCCGCGGGTGCGATCGTGCGTACTTGGTCCGGTAAGCGACCGCGACCGGAGAAAAAATCCGCTCCCATCATCGAATATTTGCCCGGATACGATAACGTTATTCTGGCCACGGGACACTACCGCAACGGGGTTTTATTAGCCCCCGCTACCGCTAAAATCGTCAGGGAAATGTTAAGTGGTAAGTTAGGGTTGGCTGAAAAAGTTTGTTGATGGGGTTAGGAGTCGGTATTCGGCTTTTTTCTCCCCTCTCTACAATAATTACTCGCAGCCAGAAATACGTTGGGTTCTTATCATACTTTGTGCTTTTTGTCAAAAAAACTTTTTTTTTGCAATAAAACTACATAAAAAAAAGATCATCGTTGTGGGTGAAATTGACTGATTTACCCGTCTCAATTAGGATCACCTTCTAGGTGTGGCAAGGGTTTCAACCATTGCTGTCCAAAAAAGCACAAAATAGCCCATTATGAAATTCAGTAAAATCGCTGTAACCAGCATAACATCGTTGTTAAATAAAAATCTTTCTCAATTAATTCTTAAGAATTTATAAATATTGCGGAATGTTAATTTAAATATTCTCAAGTTTTTGCAGTCAATAAATAATTTTTGCTTATC
>SFCA01000263.1:0-31009 GCA_007095475.1 Microcystis aeruginosa Ma_QC_C_20070703_M131
AAGTCTAATTCTTCTTGCTTTTTCCAATCGGTCAACATTGAAGAAGTTTGAGCGTAGCCTACTCTTTCTTGCTTTTCGTACCAAGCTTGTGTTCGTTCGTGGAGAGCTTTGTTGTAAACCAATCTTACACAGCCCAAAGTCCGCCGCAATAGCGACTCTTGTTCTGGTGTGGGGTAAAATCGAAACGAATAGGCTTTTTCCATACCTCACATTCTAGCATATATCGTGTAAATGCGCTAAGATTTAACAGCAAAGCCAACCTAAAACGGCGGGGTTTCAGACCCAAAATTTCCGATGAAGTACCCTTGTAATTTGTTTCTTTTATTTTTATGGATGGATTAGTAGAACTAAATCTGGTGGATTTGGGTTGGGCTTTGGGGATGATGGGTATTTGTTTACTCCTCTCCCGTTGGTCAAATTTAGCTCTAGAGGGACAATTATTATTAGCGACCGGTCGATCGATCCTGCAATTATTAGTGGTAGGCTACGTTATCGCCGTTATTTTTTCCCTGGATAATCCTCTGGCAGTGCTGGGGATTTTGGCAGTGATGATGACTATTGCGACTATTGTTGCTAAAAATCGCATTGATAGCCGGGATAAAGCCCTATTACCGCTAGTTTTCGGCTCTTTATTGATTAGTAGCTGTCTAACTTTAGGTTATGCGATCGCTTTAATTATTCAACCGCAACAATGGTACTCACCCCAATACTTGATTCCCTTGACGGGGATGGTGTTAGGCAATGCCATGAATAGTGCCTCTTTAGCCGGGGAAAGATTAAACAGTGCCATTAAAAGTCACCGTTTGGAAATCGAAACCCATCTTTGTTTGGGGGCAACCCCTCAACAGGCGATCGCATTTTACCAAAAAGAAGCGATTCGAGCTAGTTTAATCCCCACCCTCAATCAGATGATGGTAGTGGGTTTAGTCAGTTTACCCGGAATGTTCACCGGACAGGTATTGGCAGGAAGTGAACCTTTAAACGCCGCTTCCTACCAGATACTGATCCTGTTTATGATTGCCCTAGCTAACCTAATCACCGCTCAATTGGTGACAGAGGGAATCTATCGGCGCTTTTTCGGTGAGAATTTATCACTTATCAGTTAACCGATTTAGCCTTTCCACTTGCTGGCAACGACTTCAGCGAGATCAACCACCCGTTGGGAGTAACCCCATTCGTTATCGTACCAAGCGATAACTTTTACCATATCGCCACCCATCACCATGGTGAGACTAGCATCAATGATCGAGGAGGCATCAACACCGCGATAATCAGAGGAAACGAGGGGTAAATCATTATATTCGAGAATTCCTTTCAAAGAATTTTCCGAAGCTTCTTTGAGGACTTCGTTTACCTGTTCCGCGATCGTGCTTTTTTCCACTTGCGCCACTAAATCCACCACAGAAACGTTAGGAGTGGGTACACGCAGAGCGATACCGTTAAGTTTCCCTTTCATGTCGGGGATAACTAAGGCTACAGCTTTAGCGGCACCGGTGGAGGTGGGAACGATGTTAACGGCGGCGGCGCGAGCGCGACGCAGATCTCGGTGACTAGCATCCAGAATGCGTTGATCACCAGTGTAACTGTGGGTGGTGGTCATCGTCCCTTTGATGATGCCGAAGTTTTCGTGAATCACTTTGACGACAGGAGCAAGACAGTTGGTGGTACAACTGGCATTACTGATGACGTTGTATTTATCGTGTTCGTATTCGTGAGCGTTGACACCGACGACATAGGTTCCCACACCCGCACCCTTACCCGGTGCGGTAATGAGGACTTTTTTAGCTCCTGCGACAATATGCTTAGAAGCGCCCTCTTCATCGACGAAAACACCGGTAGCTTCGATCACTAAATCTACACCCCATTCTGCCCAGGGCAGATTGAGGGGATTGCGATCGGAATAGCATTTAATGGTTTTACCGTTAACAATTAAAGAATTATCATCGGCATCGATATTAGCGTTAAGTTTGCCTAACATCGAGTCATATTTGAGCAGGTGAGCGTTACTACGGGGATCGGATGTATCATTGATCCCCACTACCTCCAAGCCACTATTAGTCCGTCCTAACCAACATCTTAGGAAATTACGTCCAATCCGTCCGAAACCATTGATCGCTACTCTAATCACTGCTGCTTGCCCTCTACCTTTTAGTGCAATACATAAAAAAATAATTAATGTTCCCAATCATACCTTAAAGGTTGAACTTTACGATCCCGATCGAAAATAATTTATTAGCTCACCATTCAGGAGACGGTCGACGGTCGACAGGAGATTATTTTTATTTATTCTCTCCACACCCACTTCCCACACCCCACTTCCCCACACCCCACACCCCAAAAAAAAGGAATTGGGAGAAAAATTTTTAATTCTGCGTCAAGGATTTTGCAAGGTGACTGGGCAACACTTGGGAGTTCTGCTCAAATGCCCCTATCATGAGGTTGACTTTACTACCGATCGAGTTTAAAACTTATATAATCGTGGGTTTGAGGAGTGAAAACAGTGAAAAAAGTTAATTTTAACGGCCAACCTTTCCATTTTATCGGTATTGGCGGTATTGGGATGTCAGCCCTCGCTTATATCTTAGCCAAGCGCAATTTACCCGTGTCTGGCTCCGATTTACGTCCTACTCATATCACCCAAAGGCTACAGGGAGCGGGAGCGCAGATTTTCCACCGTCAAGAGGCAAATAATTTAGCTTTATTTCATTCTCCTGGCCCTCAAAACAGTAGCCAAACGGTTCCGCAAGTAATCTGCTCCACGGCGATTAATGACCATAACAAGGAATATCAAGCGGCCAGAGACTTAGGATATCCAATTTTTCACCGTAGCGACGTTTTAGCGGCTTTAATCGCTGATTACGACAGTATCGCCGTTGCTGGAACCCACGGAAAAACCACCACTAGCAGCTTAATCGGTTACGTTTTGTTAGAAGCGGGATTAGACCCCACGATCATTGTCGGTGGTGAGGTGGACGCTTGGGAAGGTAACGCTCGTCTTGGTCAAGGTCGTTTTTTAGTGGCAGAGGCCGATGAGTCCGATGGTTCCCTAACCAAGCACGCCCCGAAAATCGGCGTAATCACTAATATTGAGCTAGATCACCCCGATCATTACCAGAATTTAAGCGAAGTTATCGATACTTTCCATGAATTCGCCCATCAGTGCCAGATTTTAGTCGCTTGTTTAGATTGTGACACGATCGCCGAGCATTTCCGTCCGACGATTAGTTATAGTCTCGATCCCGAAAAAGGTGCGGATTACACCGTCAGCGAGATTATCTATGAACAGGGAATGATGAAAGCTTCCGTCTGGGAAAAAGGCAGTTATCTGGGACAAATGGAAGTGAAAATCCCAGGGCAACATAATATTAGCAATGCTTTGGCAGTGGTTGCCATCGGACGTTATCTCGGTTTAGAATTTGCTGTTATTGCCGATGCGATCGCTACTTTTGCCGGAGCAAAACGCCGTTTTGAACACAAGGGAGAAGTAAACGGCATCACTTTTATCGATGATTATGCCCACCATCCTAGCGAATTGTTAGCTACTTTAGCGGCGGCAAAATTGAAGGTAGAAGGCAAACAGTACCAACGTTCGATCGCTATTTTCCAACCCCATCGCTACAGTCGCACCACTACCTTTTTAGAGGAATTCGGCTCCGCTTTCAGTTCCGCCGATGTGGTGGTCTTAACGGATATTTATAGTGCCGGGGAAGTGAATATCAATCACGTCACTGGGCAGCAAGTGGCTGAACAGGTGAGAAAACACCATAAAAACGCCTACTATCACCCCGAATTGAGTTCTTTAGGTCAATTCCTGCTAGAAATTCTCCAACCCGGCGATCTGGCTCTGTTCCTCGGTGCTGGCAATCTCAATCAAGTTATTCCCGAAATGCTTACTCTTTACCGCGAACAATTAGCGGTTAGAGTATAGATTCAGTGATCAGTGATCACTGATCACTGATCACTGATCAGTTATTCTGTTTACTGTTCACTGAAAATTCTCCCCACCCCCTAAAACCCTATGATTAAAACCTCTGTTTCTCTAGCTGATTTCACTTCCTACCGGGTGGGGGGAAGAGCGCAATGGTATGCCGAACCAGTTAATCTAGAGGAATTAAGAGAAGTGTTCGCTTGGTGGCGATCGCAAGATTTACCCTTAACTGTTTTGGGGGCTGGTTCAAATTTACTAATCAGCGATCGAGGTTTACCCGGACTTGTTCTCAATACTCGCCATCTGCGATCGAGTTGTTTTGATGCCGAAACTGCTACGATTACAGCAGCGGCGGGGGAACCCCTGCCAAAAATAGCTTGGAGAGCGGCAAAACGGGGCTGGAAGGGCTTAGAATGGGCGGTGGGTATCCCCGGTACGGTGGGGGGTGCTGTGGTGATGAATGCGGGGGCGCATACCTCCTGTGTGGCGGATCGATTAGTGCGGGCGCTGGTATTAAATGCCGATGGTCAGTTAGAAACTTTAAGCAAAGAAGATTTAAATTATAGTTATCGCAGTTCTTCTCTGCAAGGGGATCAACGTTTAGTTATCGAAGCTACATTTCAGTTAGAAGCTACCGATAATTGCGAGGAAATAATGGCAATTACTACCCATAATTTACGCCATCGCAAAAGTACCCAACCCTATGATCGTCCTAGTTGTGGTAGTGTTTTCCGCAATCCTAAACCGCAATTTGCCGGGGCTTTAATTGAGGAAATGGGATTAAAAGGTTATCAAATTGGTGGGGCGCAAGTATCAGAATTACACGCTAATTTTATCCTGAATATTGGTTCAGCAAAAGCCTCGGATATTCTGCGTTTAATTCGTCATGTGCAGGAACAAGTGTTCGATCGCTGGTCCCTCTGGTTAGAAACAGAAGTGAAAGTTTTAGGGGAATTTGACGGGATTTAACTATTTTTCTCGATAACGGTTGAACTCAGCCGCGATGGGCTGGAGTGGGACGGCAGATATTTTTATAATCCTCTAGCATGGTGCGTTCCCCAAAAATCTATTGGTGGAGCGGTAGGAGCCACATTAGGGAACGCACCCTACAAGATTGCGATCATACTAACAGTGGGAGCAGTCTAACGGTCTAGTTATGCCGTCTTCGCTTGTGAGGTTAACTTAAGCAGTTCATTAAGCTTATTTTTTAAGTTTTGGGATGCCATAAGCGGATTGTAAACTTCTCCTGCGTAGGGTTGCCAAACATAACTAGAACTAAAGGGGCGCAATACTGGCAATATTCCTAGCTCTTGTTCGAGTGGTTTTGCTAAAACCAGTCCTGGGATAGATAAGTTAGATGATTCTTCGATAAGCTCGCTGTAAGTTCTAAATTCATCGACTTCAACACCAACCAGTGCATAACGGAATGGGGGAGCAAATCGTAGGGACTGATATAGTAAGATACCTAACTCTGTCATTGAATATGCACTTTCAGGGCTGTCTATTCCCACTTCGCTAAGATTACTTGGTGAAACACGACACCACCAATTTTCTTCTATGTCTTGGAATATATCTGTGTGACACTGGCAATGGCGACCAGTTGACAGCAACCATGATATTCCCTCAAAATGCTGAGCAAATTTATGGGCGTTGCTCTCATCCGAACCACATTCTGCCGATAGACTAAATATCCATGCCATTTTGATAGCCTCCCATTGTGTGTATGCCACTAATCAACCTTTTCCCAATATTTTTGGGTGTTTGCCAATGCTGCCTCGTACTTTTCTAGAGCCATTGTAACTCTTGGCATGATGCTAACGTGAGTTGGGCTATCTTGGACAGCCTGTAAATCCCCTGTGATATGGCTATCGTCAATTTGCCATAAAGGGTCTTTGCCAGTTCCACCAAAACTGGCAGGTTTGCGAAATGCTGGTAAACCTTCAATGGATAGGGCAACAGACATTCCCTTTGTGTCCCTAATGGCAACCGTTACAAGATCGCCATGCAACTGACGCTGTGGCTCTGGTAACAAATAGCTTTGTTCATCTAGGCAACCTACTGGCATTTGCTGAATGTTTATATCGATATTAGGTCTAACCCCTAATAATCTGGCACTACGACCAATTTTGGGTCTGTCGTTTTGCTCTGCCATGCCACGATAGTAGAGTTTCGCCATCACCCACTACTTGTATTTTACCTTTAGCTTCATTGTACCTGAAGCACCAACATAAACTCAATTGGGACACCATCAACGTCTGAAGATAGACCAACACCAGCTTTCTGAGACATTGTAATCTCTATTTCATCAACACCATTTTCTTTTCCTGCTCGAATAATGTTGATCGCTACTTTTCTTTGTTCTGCAATCTCTTTTTCGTTAGCAGCTGATGTAAGAAGGGAAATACCGTCCAAAACAAGTGCTACTGGAAGCGCCAAAGGCACCATTGCAAGCTAACTATTCTGCGACAAGAAGGTAAGCGCTTTATGCCGTTTTTCTGGCGTTGTGATGTCAAACTCGTTGGATTCACTCATACTCATTGGCTGGGTTCTATATAGCTATCGATTAACGAAGTGTTGGAATACAAACACAGAATATCACGCCCAAAAGCGTGTTAGCCAGATTAGCCTACTGCTAGTGGAGCAGTAGGAGCCACATTAGGGAACGCACCCTACGCGATCGGCGATCTGCTATGCAGTGCCTTCGGCATCGCACTGGGGGTGTTGAGTCCGTCGGCTGCAAACCCTGGTTAGACAACTGATAGCCGTTTGACTTTGATATTGCCAATTGTCTGCTCTGCTTGCCATAGATCGTATTGCATTTGCTGATTGAGCCAACTTTCAGGAGATGTATCGAAAGCTTTCCCTAAGCGAATTGCCATTTCGGGGCTAATACCTGCCCTACCATTTAAGATGGCAGATAGGGTTTTTCGACTTACACCCAATGCTTCAGCAGCCTCAGTCACAGTCAGATTCAAAGGTTCGAGACAAAGTTCTTTAAGAACTTCACCAGGATGTGGTGGATTATGCATTTTCATCAGTGGTAGTCCTCAAGATCGACATCACAAGCATCAACACCGTCAAAGGTGAAAGTGATCCGCCAGTTTCCAGATACTCTCACCGTCCAGGTTCCTTTACGTTGCCCTGCCAGTTCATGAAGTACCAATCCGGGCAAGTTCATGTCTTGCGGTGAAGTTGCCGCACTGAGACGAGCCAGAATCAGCCGAATTCGTTGGGCATGATTTGCCTGAATGCCTCGGGTAGTTCCCGACTCAAAGAACCGCTCTAGTCCTCGATGCTTGAAACTGACTATCATCGATTAAGTGTAACCCATAACGTTACTGGTTACAACCCAACGATAAAAAAATAACGCCTACTATTTTTAATATATCTCGTGGGTGGTGCGTTACGACGGATTGCTAGTCCTAAGTAAGAGCAGAGATTGTCGCCGTCTAACGCACCCTACTGGACTATTGATTATACGGAAACTTTCCGTATATCTCGCCCAAAAGCGTGTTAGCCAGATTAGCCTACTGCTAGTGGAGCGGTAGGAGCCACATTAGGGAACGCACCCTACAAGATCGGCGATCACACTGATTAGCTTTCGTCGGTCGGAGTGCATTGGGGTTGTTATGCCGTGTCACCAACAGATATGATGCGCCAATCACCTTATGGAATAAACAACCGACCAGCCCCCATATAGTCTTGGATATCGATCACAATTTCTACAAGCCTTTCAACGCAGCGTTCTCGATAGTCAGATTCATTGACCCTATCCGGATCGCCAATCGTAATGATCGGAAATGAAGTCGGTTGATTTTCTTCACGCATTACTTGTTCCAACGAGTCTTCACCCTTCGCATTCCGGTTTGCTGTAAGTAAGAGCATCCCGTTGGTTTGGGCAAATCTCCAAACTACTCGATCATTGCTGTCTGCGGGTAAGCCAACGTCTTCAAATGTCCTCAACCGAATTAGAGCGAGATCTAATAACCCGCTAACAACAAGACTTCCAGAGATCAGAATTGCCTGCCGATTCAAGTTGTAATCAGCCAGAACAATCATTGCTTCTTCGCTTCCCGCTTTGCTCTCCGTTCCTGAAGTTTAGCTCTAACCGCTTCATAGCCTGGACGAGGAGGAGTAGCAGCGATCCGAGCAAAACGTTCGCGATTCCTCTCTTCCCAAAATTGTTTAGTTTCTGCGGCAGTCTTTAAAACCTCCTGATACTCCGCTTCCACTTCTGTTCGATGTGTTTCAATGTAGGAAAGGGCGGCATGAATCTGAGCATCTGTAAGATTGAAGGCATCACGAATAAACTTGGGTGGATACTGAGCTTTGAGATAATCGATTACGTCATACAGAGTAATACGAGTATCCGCAATTGTAAGCCCTCGCTCTGTGCGGATTATAGCTGTTTGTCCATTCGATGCCAGTGCCATAGCAGTCTTAGCTTTTAATCATTTAATTCCATAGTAGCGCACAAAAAAAGCAAGGGGAGCCAACGCCCCCCAACGACTGATTCACAAAATCCTTAATCCTCAACCCAGACCTTCAAAATGTATTTCAGCCTCGTTCCTGCATCTAGCCAGTAGTGAACTCCAACATCTGGCAGTTCAGTATCATTTGTGTGAGCGTCACCCCGTCCTATGCCATCATCAAAGGGAGTAATACGGTGTTTGGAAACCTCTTTGTGGAATTCCACCCGTGTTATTCTTGCTCCAGTGCAAGGAAATTTATCGTCTCCTCGCTTGCCAAGCATACCAGATTCGTAAGTTCTCGAAACATCAACTGCTAGTCATTCAGCCATAATAAACCTCCTTTTTTGCTGTAACTTTTCCGTATATCACGCCCAAAAGCGTGTTAGCCAGATTAGCCTACTGCTAGTGGAGCGGTAGGAGCCACATTAGGGAACGCACCCTACAAGAGCGGCGATCATACTGACAGTGGGAGCAGTCTAACGGTGGAGTTATACGCCGTTGGAAGCAGGTCTTCGATCATTACACTTGAATGATATCAAAGCTTTCTTTGTTTGTAATCCGATAAAACAGGAAATCTGAATCGATTGTGAGAATTTGCCGATATCCTGTCTTTTCAGCTACCAAGACCAGGGTTGCATCCGCCAAGTCCATGGGGCGATCACGGTATTGCTCCATCAATGCCAACAAACGACTGTAATCACTTTCCTGAATATCGTAAACCACCAGCAGTTTGTCTAAAAGAAGCTGTCCCAGTTGTTTTTGCATTTGCCAACCACCCCGATGCAGGGCAAGGTAGATGGCTTCGGTCAGGCATGACCAAGTTGTTAAAAGGGGCGTTTCTAATCGGAGGACTGCGTTTTTATAGGCGTTATGCTGAGACTGAGTTCGATCTACAAGACAAAGTAGGACTCCGGCATCGCACAGGATCATAGATCTAGTCCTTGTTGCCGATATTTTTTGAGCAGGAGTTGCTGATAGTTGCTGACTGGTTGAAGTGGCGTTACGTCTAAATGATCCACCGTCTCAAACCATTGTGACCATCTCTCGACAATTTTTTCAGCAGTTTGGCTGGTATCAGGTTTAGCTTGATGTTTGTGGATAATACAATCAATGAAGTCACTCACCTCTTGCAAGAGTGGCTCGGAGAGTTGGTGCAATTTGGCGATCGCAGTATCACGAGTTGTCATAAGAACTCCTCTATACAGTTTTCTTTATTGTGAGCGTAACGTTAATCGCGTTTAGTTCCTAAGCTATCACGATTTTAAATTGCTGGTTGATAGGAGAGAACAGTACAGGGATTGCCGGGGATTTAGCTAAACGGAAACTTTCCGTATATCACGCCCAAAAGCGTGTTAGCCAGATTAGCCTACTGCTAGTGGAGCAGTGGGAGCCACATTAGGGAACGCACCCTACGGCTAACGTTCCCAATCACCCGCCGCAGATAACCTTGAACTCTAACCGATAACCTTTCGTCGGTCGGTGTGCATTGGGGTTGTTAGACCGCGCTGCTACGGCAATGCATTCTTATTAAGAGTTAGAATTGCTGTAAAAACTAACCCTTCTAATTCTAGAATCGTCTAATGGATATTCATTACATTAATCAAGGAAAGCGTGGAAAAGTAGGTCTTTGCAATATTTGTAAACAATCAGCTTCTCTAAGCTGGGATCACGTCCCACCAAAGAGAGGTATTGATTTGAAGCCTGTTGAGCAGATCACGATTGTACAACGTTTGACTGGCCACCCTGAAGAACAGAAACGTCCTATTTCACAGAATGGTGTGAAGTATCGAACCCTTTGCGAACAATGTAATACACGCTTGGGGCGTCGCTACGACCCAGTTCTTAATAGCTTTGCTCTTGGAGTAGGCAGGATTCTTAAATCAATTGTGGAAGTTCCACCAATGATTCATTACAAGACGCAACCAGCAAAATTGATTAGAGCTATTCTTGGTCATTTAGTTGCAGCGAAGGGAGTTATAGACCATAATGTTGTTGATCAGAAAATACGCGAATTTCTGTTTGATGATCAAGCTCAGATCCCTGAAGAAATTAAAATTTTTTACTGGATTTATCCATATGAAGAAATTGTGGTTGTTCGTGATGTCATTATGCCTGCGGTCAGAGGAAACTTAAGTGAATTTAGTGAACTTGGAACCTTTAGCGGCATCCTTAAATATTTTCCAGTAGCTTACGTGGTTTGCAATTTAGAACAATATGAAGGACTCGACGAATTAACAACCTATCGTGATCTCAAGCTAGAAGAGACTGCTGAGATTCCACTTCGCTTAACTGACATAAAACATTCTGAATGGCCAGAGATGATTGATGAGGGAAACTTTATGGCAGGCGGATTGAATCTAAACAGTTCTGTTCACGCTCGCCCAAAAAAACCAAAAGCATGACTTCCCCACAAACAACTTTTGCATACTGTCTCAACCGAGAATTGGCGGTCTAACTACATAATATACGGAAAATTTCCGTATAACACTCCTGAAAGTAATGATATGGGTCAACTTTCGGCATATCACCCCATTTAGGAGCGATCGCCAGAACTTTTTCATATATCACGCCCAAAAGCGTGTTAGCCAGATTAGCCTACTGCTAGTGGAGCAGTAGGAGCCACATTGGGGAACGCACCCTACGGCGATGGCAATCACACTAACTATATACTAGACGGATTTTTTCCATACAACACCCCAAATACGGATTTTCTGGCTCTTCGTTACTTGTTATGGTTCGATAGGGTGGCATAAATCGACTAAATCCTTATCTGGCAAGAGATTTAATTGATTAGTTCGCTCTAGATCAAAAACAATTGACAAAAATCGCCAAACGTCTTTCTCTATAAGGGTTCCATCCCTTATAACCCCCGTACATTGCATAACACAAACCAAAGAACCCATTTCGTCGCCGTGCCTAGAATTTTATTGTCTAGTACAGCATCGCTACCATAGCATGATCGATTTAACTTGACTAGGAATGGATAAAGGCAAATAATCAATTAATCGATCGAGATCAAGACTCAATGTCTGATAACTTGTTATTGGTGGGGTAGGGAATCACCTAAGTCACCCTGTTGAATTATTGATTGTCATTAAAAATGTTTAAGCGATCGCTTTTCTTGCCCCTGTTAATTTTATCCCTTAGTTGTACGCTGCTTTTTAGTGCTTGTCGTCAACAAACAGCTAATAATCCTCCGGCAACGACCAATAATAATCCAGAAACTTTAAAACTTTTATATTGGCAAGCACCGACGATTTTAAATCCCCATCTCTCCACGGGATTTAAAGACTCAGAAGCGAGTCGCATTACCTTAGAACCTTTGGCTAGTTTCGATGAAAAAGGGGAATTAGTTCCTTTTTTAGCGGCAGAAATTCCTACTATTGAAAATGGGGGAGTTGCCCGGGATGGTAAATCGGTGACATGGAAGCTAAAAAAAGATATTAAATGGTCAGATGGTACTCCTTTTACTGCCAAAGATGTCATCGCTACCTATAATTTTATTACCAATCCGAAAACTGGTTCTACTAGCGCTGGCAATTATGAAATAGTTAAAAGTGTGGAAGCGATCGATCCCCATACAGTTAAAATAACTTTTAAGCAAGTTAATCCCGCTTGGTCATTAGTTTTTGTGGGAACAGAAGGGATGATTTTACCTGCTCATCTCTATGAAAAGTATAGCAATGAAACGGCACGCCAGGCCCCTGCTAATTTATTACCGGTGGGAACGGGTCCCTATAAAGTGGTAGAATTTAAACCGGGAGATACGGCGGTTTATGAACCAAATTCTTTCTTTCGAGAAGCGGATAAATTGGGTTTTCAAAGAATAGAATTAAAAGGAGGAGGTGATGCAACTTCGGCGGCACGAGCGGTTTTACAGACACAGGAGGCGGATTATGCCTATAATTTGCAAGTAGAGGCTAAGGTTTTAAGTGATTTAGAAAAAGCGGGTCGGGGTCAGTTAATATCTAGTTTCGGTTCTTTGATTGAACGAGTTTTATTTAATCTGAGCGATCCTAATCAAGCTACTCCTGAAGGTGAGAGGTCTAGTATTAAGTTTCCCCATCCTTTTTTGAGTGATGTAAAAGTAAGACAAGCTTTATCTTTAGCCGTTGATAGAGATACTATTGCCACGCAGCTTTATGGTATTACTGGGAAAACAACTCCCAATTTTATCGTGATGCCATCGGAATATAATTCTCCCAATACTAGCTATGAATTTAATCTAGAAAAGGCTAAAAAATTACTAGATGATGCGGGATGGAAAGATAGTAATGGTGATGGCACTAGGGATAAAAATGGGGTGGAAATGAAATTAGTTTTTCAAACCACTGTCAATCCTCTCCGTCAGAAAACCCAAGAAATTATCAAACAAAGTTTACAAGCGATCGGGGTAGGAGTAGAATTAAAAACTGTTGATGCCAGTATTTTCTTTTCTAGCGATCCTGCTAACGATGACACAGTAGAAAAGTTTTATGCTGACCTACAAATGTACACTACTGGTAATAATAGTCCCGATCCGAAAGCCTATTTTAAAACCTTTACCTGTAGCGAAATTCCCCAAAAAGCTGATGGTTGGGCCGGGGATAATTATGCTCGTTATTGTAATCCTGAATACGATCAATTATGGCAAGCTTTTAGTCAAGAATTAAACCCAGAAAAACGGCGAGAAATAGCGATTAAAATGAATGATATGTTAATCAATGATTTTGTGATTATTCCCCTAGTTCATCGTGCCGATGTGGTGGCAATTAGCAAGAGTTTGTCGGGGTTTGAATTAACTCCCTGGGATAGAAATACTTGGAACATCAAGGACTGGAAGCGTAGTAAATAAATGCTCAAATATTTTCTGATAAGATTATTATTTTCGATTCCCACTCTTTTAGCTATTAGTATGGTGGTTTTTGGCATTTTGGCCCTAGCACCGGGGGATCCGATGGGGGAATTTGCAGCTAATCCTGCTATTACAGAAGCGGTGCGAGAAAATATTCGCAAAAGTCTCGGATTAGATCAACCCCTTCCCGTGCGTTATGTCAAGTGGTTGTTAGCATTTCTTCAAGGAGATATGGGCTATTCTTTCACCAGTCGCAGCCCAGTTTTTACCCTCATTTGGCAGCGTTTACCCACAACCCTCTGGATTGTCGGTATTGCCTATATTTTTGGGGTTTTAATTGCTTTTCCTTTAGGCGTAATTTCAGCAGTCAAGCGCTATTCTTGGTTAGACAAAATCATCTCTACTTTTTCGATGCTTGGCTTTTCTTTACCCACCTTTGTGACGGGATTATTATTAATAATTATCTTTAGTGTGCAGTTAAACTGGCTACCATCTTTTTATAACAGTACCCTAGAAATCCGTGATTTTAATAGTTTGGTCGAGCAGGTTAAACAGTCAATTATGCCCGTAACTGTATTAAGCTTATATCAAGGGGCGATGTTGATGCGTTTTGTGCGTTCTTCCGTAACTGAAGAAATTCACCAAGAGTACGTTAAAACTGCCTTAGCGAAGGGACTAACTAATTTTTCTGTCCTAACTAAGCATATAGTGCGTAATGCTTTAATCCCCGTTGTCACCCTGATTGCTCTCGATATTCCCTCAATTTTTACCGGTGCTTTAGTTACAGAACAAGTGTTTCGTGTGCCGGGTATCGGTGCTTTATTAATTGATTCTATTTCCCGCAGTGATACCCCCGTAGTGATGGCGATTACCTTTATCTATGGGATTTTAATTGTTATCTTTAACTTAATTGCCGATTTAACCTATAGTTGGCTCGATCCGCGAGTCAGATATTAACTATGAACATTACAGAATCCTTACACACGGCGATTTTAGTCACCGATCTAGAAAAAGCTGTTAACTTTTACGAAAATGTTCTAGGATTGACTAGAATTGATCGCCCTTTTCAATACGATGGGGTTTGGTATCAAGTGGGAGATTATCAAATTCATTTAATTGTCGATACCAATTATCAAAACTACCGTCCCAATCCCCAAAAATGGGGACGCAATCCTCATATTGCCTTCGCTATTGATGACGTGACGGCCATGGGTAAGTATCTAGAAAGTCAAGGTTATACAATTCAAATGAGTGCATCGGGTAGAAAGGCCTTATTTGTCAGTGATCCCGATGGTAATATCCTAGAAATGAGCCAAATTTAGCCTGAAAAATTCCCCAATATGTTAGACCAATTACAGACTCAACTCTATCACCTTGAACAATACGCCGATCGCTTAGTGACTTCCCAACTAACTCACCTTAGTTTTGTCAGTATTGCCGTGATTTTTCTAGCCGGTTTACTCACCAGTCTTACCCCCTGTATGCTGTCGATGTTGCCGATTACCGTTGCTTATATCGGGGGTTACGAAAATCAAGGTCGTTTAGCGGCTTTTTGGCAGTCCACATGGTTTTCCCTGGGATTAGCCACCACCTTAGCGGGATTGGGACTAATTGCCGCTACTTTAGGAAAAGTCTATGGACAGGTGGGGATCGGTTTACCAATTATCGTCAGTGCGATCGCTATTTTGATGGGGTTAAACCTCTTGGAATTATTACCCCTGCGCTTCCCCTCCCTTGGCGCTACCGATTGGATTACCGGCGATTTTCCCCCGATTTTGCGGTCCTATCTTCTCGGTTTAACATTTGGTTTAATCGCCTCTCCTTGTAGTACACCTGTTCTAGCAACTCTATTGGCATGGGTGGCCAATACGGGAGATTTAAGCTTAGGAGGAGGATTATTGTTATCCTACACTGCTGGCTATGTTTTACCCTTAATTATCGTCGGTTCTTTTACTGCCTCGCTGAAAAGCTTTCTTTCCCTGCGTCAATGGTCCGGGTGGATTAATCCCGTCAGTGGGGTTTTATTAATCGGTTTTGGAGTTTTTTCTTTATTATCCCGTCTGCTGTGATGGTGGAGAGTTATGATAGATAATTGGCTAGAATTGCAAAACTTTTAACTATGACTATATCGGAAACTTCCTCAAATTTAAAGAATAGACCGCCTCAATGGGGACGGAAATTTATCCAGACTATTGCCGATCTGCGATTGGCAATTATCCTCTTACTTTTAATCGCTATTTTTAGCATTTCTGGGACGGTAATAGAACAGGGTCAATCTCTATCTTTCTACCAAGTTAATTATCCTGAGAAACCCGCTTTATTTGGGTTTCTGACTTGGAAAGTTTTATTACTATTGGGATTAAATCATGTTTATAGCACTTGGTGGTATCTATCATTATTAATTCTCTTCGGTTCTAGTTTAACCGCTTGTACCTTCCGACGACAATTACCCGCTTTAAAGGCGGCCAGAAAATGGCAATTTTATCAACAATCTCGCCAATTTCAAAAACTAGCTTTAAGTGCTGAATTAGAAACTGGTTCCCTAGAATCTCTCACACCTCTATTAGAAAAAAAAGGCTACAAAGTTTTTCTAGAAAATAACAGTCTTTATGCTCGTAAAGGTCTGATCGGTAAAATCGGTCCGATTATCGTTCATGCAGCCATGTTAATTATTTTAGCAGGAGCTATCTGGGGAGCATTAACGGGGTTTTTCGCTCAAGAAATGGTAGCTAGTGGCGATAGTTTTCAGGTTAAAAATATTATTGAAGCTGGACCCTTATCTAAAAATTCTCTCCCTAAGGATTGGGGTATTAAAGTTAATCGTTTTTGGATTGATTATAGTCCTAAAGGTGATATAGAACAATTTTATTCTGATTTGTCGGTGATCGATAATCAAGGACAGCAGATTGATCGCAAAACTATTCAAGTTAACCAACCTTTGCACCATAAAGGGGTGACTTTTTATCAAACCAGTTGGGGAATTGCTGGGGTAAAAGTACAGGTAAATAATAGTCCGATCCTACAGCTACCGATGGCTAGTTTAGACACCAAAGGTAATGGACAAATCTGGGGAACTTGGATTCCGACTAAAACCGATCTTAGTGAGGGAGTTTCTCTTTTAACCAGAGATCTACAAGGTACGGTAATTGTCTATGATGCTAAGGGAGATTTAACCTCTGCTGTACGAGAAGGAATGACGATTCCTATCAATGGAGTTAATCTAAAAATAGTCGAATTAGTGGGCAGTACAGGGTTACAAATTAAGGCAGATCCGGGAGTACCTATCGTCTATTTAGGTTTTGCTTTATTGATGATGGGAGTGGTAATGAGTTACTTTTCCCATTCGCAAATTTGGGCTTTACAATCTGGCGATCGCTTTTATATTGGTGGTAAAACTAATCGCGCTCAAGTCAGTTTTGAACGGGAAATAATTGATACTATCGAAATGTTAAAGTTAAAGTAGAATTGACGTTAATTTGGGTTCGTTTGCCGATAAAAAGTTCTGTTTATCTACTGACTCCTGACGACCGGCTACTGACTCCTAACTCCACCAACAAACTTTTTCAGTAAACCCTAATCACTTATATGCCAGAATTGCCAGAAGTAGAAACGGTGCGTCGCGGGTTAAATCAAGTTACCCAGGGCAAAAAAATTATCGGTGGGGAAGTATTATTACAGCGTACCCTAGCCTATCCTAATTGCCAGGCCACTTTTCTACAGGGAATTGCTCAGACTACGATTAGCAATTGGCAGCGCCGAGGCAAATATCTCCTCGCCAATTTAGATAATGGTAGCAGTATCGGGGTTCATCTGCGTATGACCGGACAATTGCTCTGGGTAAAAGATACCACTCCCCTGCCGATTCATACGCGCTTACGCTTCTTTTTTGCCAATCAGCAAGAATTGCGCTTCGTCGATACCCGCACTTTCGGGAAAATTTGGTGGATTGCCGCCGATAAAACCCCAGAAAGCGTGATTACTGGTCTCAAAAAACTGGGATTGGAACCCTTTGATCGCAATTTTACCCCCGATTACCTCTATAGTCACTGTCAAAAAAGTCGTCGTCCGATTAAAACTTTTCTCCTCGATCAAAATGTAGTCGCGGGAATTGGCAATATCTACGCCGATGAAGTTCTCTTTAAAAGTGGTATCCATCCCCAAACTGCCGCTAATCTCTTAAAAATTGAGCAAATAGACTTATTGACAAAAAACATTATTTCTGTATTGGAAACAGCGATCGCTGAAGGCGGCACCAGTTTTAGCGATTTTCTCCACGTTACGGGAGTTAATGGCAATTATGGGGCGATGGCCTGGGTTTATGGTCGTACTGGCGAAAATTGTCGCCTTTGCGGTGCAACTATTGCCAGAATTAAATTAAGTGGACGCTCCTCTCATTTTTGTCCCCAGTGTCAAGTCTCAAGGGAATTATGAATTATGAATTGGGAAGTGGGGAGAAGGGAGAAGGTGGTGGGGAGAATAAATAAAAATAATCTCCTGACGACCAGAGCCTGACTCCTCGATTCTGCTGTAAGCTGATAGCTAGATTGTCAGGTCACGGAAATGGATGCAAAGTTCACTGAAAAGGATTATCATCGGTGCGAGTTTTTTTCTCGCTACGGTAGTCGGAGCAACTATCGGTTGTCATAACCCGCTTTAACGATTAGATTAGTCCAGCTTTCTCAAAACCATAGGTTAGGGACTTGCGCTTTGATAATGTGCCATCTGGCTGGTCTGATTCTTCTACAGAGCGATTTTCTGGCTGGGATATTATTCCCACGCAAGTCCCTTAGCCCCCCAGCCCCACAAAATAGATCTACTGTAGAGATATGGTCAATCAATGACAAGCTTGATCCCCTCCGCTCAAAGATAGGGACAACCTTTGATCCTAGCCCATCGAGAGAAAAACTACTATTGGGTTTACAGCAATGTGGAAAGAATCCCCCGTCACGGCGTAGCTTGACGGTGGGAGTATGTCAAAGAACTTAACGGCCTATGATTAAAGATATGACGAGGAATCAGAACCCGAAATAAATCCTCGATCCGCCATTGCCTTGATTCTCCCTGATGATTATGGGACTTTTTGCCCGTCACCAAAACCTCCGTCAGTGGTTCAAATCCCAACACTTCGGACGTAGCGCGATCGATAGTCGTTATGCTTTACTGGTTGCCTGTTTAATCGGAATTCTCTCCGCCCTTGCCGCTATTATCCTGAAATTGGGTATCGGTTGGTTAGGTGGTTGGCGGGTGCATCTAGTAGCCAATTCCTCTCCTTTCCTAGTTTTGCCCCTCGGCGGTTTTCTGCTTGGTTACAGTGCCGGTTGGATTGTCGAACACTTCTCCCCCGCAGCCGCCGGGGGTGGTATTCCCCAAGTAAAAGCGGCCTTAGCTAAATATCCTTTGCCCCTGTCTTGGCGCGTCGCCCTAGTAAAAATGATCGGGGCGATCCTGATCCTTGGCGGTGGTTTAACCCTTGGTCGTCGGGCCCCCACGGTACACATCGGGGCAGCCCTAGCGGCCCAGTTAAGCGTCTGGCTGCCCACCAGTCCCGATCACCGTCGTCAGATGATCGCAGCTGGGGCAGCTGCGGGGTTAGCGGCCGGTTTTACTACTCCCATCGCTGGGGTTCTCTTTGTGATCGAGGAATTAATGCGCGATGTTTCTAGTATGACCCTAGAAACGGCGATCGTGGCTTCCTTTACCGGGGCTGTGGTTTCGATGATGCTGCAGAATACCCCCTCGATCATCACTGAATATGCCAATATTAGCTTCTCTGCCCAAGAAATACCCATTTATTGCCTTTTGGGGGCTTTAGCGGGCTTATTGGGGGCTTTATTCAATCAAGGCATCCTTTTTTGTAGCCAGCTGCAGCGGCGTTGGCGGTTATCTCTGGCTTGGCGCATCGGTCTGGTCAGCTGGTTATCGGGAACGGTAGTGGCCTTTTTACCCGACTTTTTTCGAGATAATACGGGTTTACGGGAATTTTTGCTGGCAGGGGAATTAAGTTGGCAGAATACCGCCCTCGCTTTTGTGGTCTATTTTTTCCTGACGATGATCTCCTATAGTTCCGGCGCTCCGGGAGGACTCCTCGCCCCCGCTTTGGTGTTGGGATCCTGTTTGGGGTTTCTGGTGGGGGGAATCGAGACGAAAATGATGGGTTTCGGCAGCGAACCTAGTTATACTTTAGCCGGTATGGGGGCTTTTTTTACGGGAGTAGTCAGGGTTCCGGTAACGGCGATCGTGATTGTCTTTGAACTGCATCGCAATTTTAATGTTGTGCTGCCCCTGATGTTGACCTGTGCCGTTTCTTATATCACTGCCGAAAGCATTCACCCCGGTTCCCTCTATCAGCATTTACTTTCCGCTAGTGGCATTATTCTCAACGAAGAAACCCCTGCTAATGATGTGTTGGCCCATCTGTCGGCTATAGATGTGATGCAATCGCAGGTGGAAATTCTGCCGGCAGATTTACCCCTGGGGGAAGTGGTGAAAATTATGTCCCGTTCCCATCATCGCGGTTTTCCCGTGGTGGAACAGGGGCGACTATTGGGGATTTTTACCCAAAGTGATCTGGATAAATGGCGATCAAAAAACAGTCAAACCGTCCTGCGGGAGATCATGACTCCCAATCCGATTACCGTAGCCCCCCAGGCAGCTTTAAGCGATGTTTTATTTCTGTTAAATCGCTATCAGCTTTCCCGTTTACCCGTTACCGACGGTCAAAAACTGGTGGGGATCATCACCCGCACCGATATTATCCGGGTGGAAGCCGATCAATTGGGGGGGGTTTGTCAACTGCCCCAACCCAGTACTCCTTCCTATGTGGTTTATCAAACTCGTTCCCCGGCCGTGGGAATAGGCCGGATTTTATTACCTATTGCCAATCCCGACACCGCTACCGCTTTGTTTAAAATTGCCGCTGCTGTCGCCCGTGAACGCAATTATGAGATAGATTGTCTCTATGTGATTACTGTGCCTCGTCTTAGTTCTCCGGCGGAAGTCCGGGTAGATACGCGGGAAGGACGCAAATTACTTCATCGTCTGGAAAGATTAGCCCGACAGCAGAATATCTCTGTTCATACACAAATTTCTGTTGCTCAGGATATCGCCGACGGGATTTTGGCTACGGTTCGCGAACGACACAGCAATTTATTAATTATGGGTTGGACGGGGGAAAGAGCCACCACTGGGGCGATTTTTGGGTTTTTAGTCGATACTTTGATTGCTCAAGCCCCCTGTGAAACCATCTTGGTAAAATTGGGGACAAAGGATTGTTTTCCCAACGATCCTAATCGGGAAAGGATTTGGCTGATTCCCACCGCCGGCGGTCCTAATGCCCAACGAGCTTTAGCATTATTGCCTAGTTTGCTGTCTTTGTCCGAGTCTTCGGATCATCCCGAAATTTGGTTATGTAAAATCTATTCCCCGACAGAGTTACTGCCAGATCTGTCTATTTTGGAAGTTTTACAAGCATCTTTACAGAAAGCGATCGCACAGCCGATTGTACCTTTACCGATTGGTTCCACCTCTCCAGCCGAGGCGGTCATTCATCTGGTAGAATCGCAAGATTGTTCTTTGGTGCTTTTGGGTGCATCTAGGGAAAGTTTGCTCAATCAGTTCTTAAATGGCAATATCCCCTCGACGATTGCCCGTGCCGTTAATTGCACTGTCATTCTCGTGCGAGGGGAATTATCAGATTAGGTTATTAGCTAGGCGGACGCTAAACTTAAACCGAAGGGTACGGTGTTGTCAATTTTCGCCCCTTGACTTTCCTCTAGGGAATGGGGGTAGAATATTTCCCTGTCCAGTTGACCATCGGAGTCATCGTCATCCCCATCGCTGATATAAAGGCGCTCACAGGGGATGTTATCGGAAAGGATGGCGCTGGCCATCATCCCCGTATGAATCTCTAAGAAAGCTTCCGATAGGGCCTCAAATACTAAACGCTGCCCGGGGAAAACCACCCTTTCAAAATACCAGTTAGCAATATTGGTGATGCGAACAATTTGAATATGACTGGTCGCATTGACATAGCAACAAAGAATACTATTTTTCTTGCCGTTGGGGAGGGGATCGAGAATCTGTGCCATAGCAATTGGGGTGATCTTAAAGTGGGTTTGTCATCGCTTCTTCACCGTAACATCCTTTGATCCCCGATAGCTGTAAAGATGATTACAATACTTTGATAAAAATCTACTGATCGCTTTTTCTGGTGATAGAAGGCGGTTTTTATTAAAAAATAATTAAATTTAACTAATGCCTAGTTTTGGCTATTTGTCAAGGGGGAAAGTGCGTTTTTTTGCCGTTTTTCTTGATTTTTTGCCCAGCTATTGATCGCTGAATTTTATTGACGGCTTCAGGATTATAGAAACCGAGGTAATTTTTGTCAAGTTAGCTATCAGCTTTTTAGCCATCAGCCGTCAGCTTTTTTCTCCCCCGCTCCCTGCTCCCCGCTCCCCTGCTCCCCAACTCCGCTGCTCCCCATAGGCCAATTTAGATGTGCGGACAGCTTAAACGTGATAGTTTAGATCCGATCGGTAATGTGATGTTGGGACAATAATGACCAGAGTAAACCCGAAATTAATTATTCATGGGGGAGCGAGTTCCCTAGAGGACAAGGGTGGTTTAGAATCAGTCCGCGATTCTCTCCGGGGGATTGTTAAGAATATTTACAACCTCCTTGACAATGGTGCTACTGCTGTGGAAGCGGTGACAAAAGGATGTATGTTACTGGAGGATGAACCGCGATTTAATGCTGGGACTGGTTCAGTGGTGCAATCGGACGGTCAGGTGCGAATGAGTGCAGCCTTGATGGATGGTCGTCACCAGCGTTTAAGCGGTGTCATTAACGTCTCGCGGGTACAGAATCCCATTAGCCTAGCCCAATTTCTCCAAAGTCAAGAGGATCGCATTCTCTCGGAAATTGGAGCTGCAGATCTGGCCCGAGAATTACAAATTCCCCTCTATGATCCCCTCACCGATTATCGGATTCAAGAATGGATGGAGGAAAGAAAGACGAATTTTAATCGTAAAATGGCCCGTTTATTCGCCGACTCCTCAGCGCGACGGGGAACTATCGGGGTGGTGGCCCTTGATCAGCAAGGAGACATCGCCGCCGGAACTTCTACCGGGGGGAAGGGATTAGAAAGAATCGGTCGCGTTAGTGACAGTGCCATGCCGGCCGGCAATTATGCGAATCCATGGGCCGGAGTAAGTTGTACGGGGGTCGGGGAAGATATTATCGATGAGTGTTTAGCGGCTAAGGTGGTCATTCGCGTCACCGATGGTTTTTCCCTCGCCGCTGCCGTGGAGAAGTCCATGCACGAATCCCAAACTAATGGTCGGGATCTGGGCATGATTTCCCTCGATCGTCAGGGTAATATTGTTTGGGGGAAAACGGCGGAAATTCTCTTGGCTGCCTATCACGACGGTCAGGCGATCGGTGATACCCTAGAATGGCACGGTGAAAATGTCGGTTTAATCGGTCATGTCGCCGTCAGATAGTGGAACAAACTGCGATCGAGCCTAGTCTTCTCGGTTAATCTGTGCAAGATAATTCTTCTCGAAAAATCTCCGTGTGGCAATATATTATTCCTATTTTTGACCCCGATGTGAAAAACTGGTCAGCCGAAGCGCGATTATTGCGCTGGATGACTTTTTTGTGGCTGTTAGTCGGGTTAGTGGTGCTTTTTTCTGCTTCCTACGCTCTGGCTGACAGTCGCTTTGATAACGGACTATACTATTTTATCCGCCAATTAATCTGGCTTTGGATTGGCTTAATTGGCTTTAATTTCCTGGTGCGATTGCCGATCAAGAATCTGCTCAAAATTGCACCCTGGATGATTTTATTAGTTTTAGGATTAATTTTGATCACTCTTATCCCCGGTTTGGGAGCTAATATCAACGGTGCCACCCGTTGGATTAAAATCGGGCCGATTCTCTTGCAACCGTCGGAATTGATGAAACCGTTTCTCGTCCTGCAAGGGGCGGCGGTTTTCGGTGGTTGGCCGCGTTTAAATATTAATCAACGGTTAACTTGGATCGCTATTTTCGGGCTAATTCTAGCGGGCATTCTCTTACAACCTAACTTGAGTACCACTGCTCTGTGTGGTATAACTCTCTGGCTGATCGCTCTTGCCTCCGGTCTGCCTTTATCCTACATGACCAGCACCGCTTTACTGGGTGTAACTATGGCCGTGGTTAGTGTTACTTTCCGCGAATACCAGAGAAAACGGATTTTATCTTTCTTAGACCCCTGGCAGGATCCCCGGGGTGATGGTTATCAATTAGTGCAGAGTTTACTGGCGATCGGTTCTGGCGGAACCACTGGCAGCGGTTACGGTTTATCCCAACAAAAATTATTTTATCTACCCTTCCCGGATACGGATTTTATTTTCGCTGTCTTTGGCGAGGAATTTGGTTTTATTGGCGGTATTTTACTGTTAATCGTGCTATTTCTCTACGCTACTCTCGCCCTGATTGTGGCGGTTAAATGTCGTCATCGCATCAAAAAATTAGTGGCGATCGGGGCGATGGTAATTTTAATCGGTCAATCCCTGTTAAATATCGGTGTGGCCACTGGTTCTTTACCCACTACCGGCTTACCTTTCCCCCTCTTTAGTTATGGCGGCAGTTCCAGTTTAGCCAGTCTCTTTTTAGCGGCCCTCTTAATCCGGGTGGCTAGGGAAGAAAATGACCCCGATCCAGTTCCCACCAGTAAAAAAAGTCCTCAGAAAACTGTCTCGGTTTTCAGTGATCGGTGATGGGTTGGGAATCATGAATTATGAAGTGGGGAGTAGGGAGTGGGAAGAATAAATAAAAATAATCTCCTGACGACGGATTCCTGACTCCTAACCCAATGTTCGACCAAGATAAGCAAAAATTATTTATTGACTCCAAAAACTTGAGAATATTTAAATTAACATTTCGCAATATTTACAAATTCTTAAAAATTAATTGAGAAAGATTTTTATTTAACAACGATGTTACAATGGTAACAGCGATTTTACTGAATTTCATAATGGGCTTTTCTGTGCTTTTTTGGACAGCAACGCTTGAAACCCTTGCTAGACCTAGAAGGTAATCCTAATTAAGACGGGTAAATTAGCCAATTTTACCCACAACGATGATCTTTTTTTTGTGTAGTTTTATTGCAAAAAAAAAGTTTTTTTGACAAAAAGCACAAAGTATGATGCTGTCAACGGACTTCGTGGGTGTTGAGGGGGAGAGGGGAGAAGGGGAGCAGGGAGAATAAATAAAAACAATCTCCTGA
The DNA here is from genome assembly GCA_007095475.1 of Microcystis aeruginosa Ma_QC_C_20070703_M131. Taxonomy (GTDB): domain Bacteria; phylum Cyanobacteriota; class Cyanobacteriia; order Cyanobacteriales; family Microcystaceae; genus Microcystis; species Microcystis aeruginosa_I. The sequence goes on from SFCA01000263.1 coordinate 24,504, forward strand.
TTACTGATCACTGATTACTGATTACTGATTAGGTGTCACCTGATCGATAACCTTGAGAGTCCCGTCATCCTTAACAGTCCAGACATCGTAACTACCGACCACATCGCCATTTTCATCGATATCCACATTGCCACTGGCCCCCTGATAGTTAATATCCTCGCCTTTGCGAATCATTTCCATGGCTTGACAAGCATCGGTTACTTCCGTCCCCGGACCATTAGCCACCTCACGAATCTTGCTTTGAATCCCTTCACCAGTGTTAGATTTAGCCGCCTCGGCCGCTAACATCAATAAAACCGCCGCATCCCAAGTATGGGGAACAAAAGCGGTGACATCCTTGCCGGTTTTTTCTTTCCAGAGAGTAGTAAAAGCGCTTAAAGCTTGACCGTTGGCCCCGGGGACCGTGCCTAGGGCGCCGGCAATAATTGACTTACCATCGGTTCCTTTCCCCACCTGTTTGGTGAAATCTTCCGAATAAACCCCATCGGTGAGGAGGACAGTAACTCCTTTGGTCAACCCCTGTTTATAGGCCGCTTGTAGTAATAAACTGCCCGTTTCAGCGTAAAGGACTGCCGCTACAGCATCCGGTTGGTTAGCGAAGGCAGCCGCCGCTTCACTATCGAGAGTGGCAGCTTTCGGGTCATAACGGACAGGATTCTGCTTATTAGTGATCGTGCCGCCTAATTTATCGAAAGCACTCACGAATTCCCGTTCAAATCCGACTCCATAATCGTTATTGATCACGACGGTGGCCACATTTTGAAAACCCTTTTTCTTAGCTAGGACAGCTAAAGCTTGAGCTTGGTAGGTGTCCGGGGGAGCGGTTCGCGCCCAAAAACCTTGAAAATCGCCTTTTTTCGCCCTGTCAGTAAATACAGGACTGGTGCTACCCGGAGAGACTAACATAACGTTCTTTCTCACCGCCACATCGACGGCTGCTCCTGAGACGCTACTGGCAAAGGAACCGATCACACCGGCTACTTTATCCACCTCCGCTAGTTTCGTCATCGCTGAAGCACCGGCGGCGGGATCGGTTTGGTCATCTTCTTTCACGAGGGTGACGGGTTTGCCATTGACTCCACCACAGGCATTGATAGTCTCTACCGCTAGGGCGGCTGCTTCGGGCATATTTTGACCAATAGCGGCTAAATCTCCGGTAATGGGCAGTAAAGCCCCTAATTTTAAGCCTTGATCACCGGGGCCAGTGGTGGTGGGACTAGAGGCGTTGTTATTCGGGGTTTGGGCATTATTACAAGCGGTTAAAAAATTAGCTAACAGGGTGATGCTCAGGGTTAGGGCTAGGGGCGATCGAATATATCTCTGCATGGCAGTAAAATCAAGGATGAGTTAAGGTTGCAAGACTGAAAAGCCCGGACTGGGAAAATTCTAATCGATGTTAGCATTCTCTCCAAATCAAACAGGTTTCCATCTTAATTTAGATATTGATGGAAAAAATGGCTAATTTGTTCGATCTATGCCGTCGGGTGTGGGGAAGTGGGGAAGTTTTTTCAGTGATCAGTAAACAGTAAACTGAAAACGGTTCTTTTTGTTTGTGTTAGGCAATAAACAGGGCTATAAGGGATAAAACCCTTATATATAAAGACATTGATGCGATCTTTGTCAATTGTTTTCCCTCTCTAACGAACTAATCAATTAAGTCTCTTGCCAGATAAGGATTTAGTCGATTTATGCCACCCGATCGAACTATACCAAGTAACGAAGAATCCTGAAAACTCGCATCTGATAACTGGTAACTGATAACTGGTAACTGATAACTGAAAACCCCACTTAGGAAGCTTTGGCTAAAGTGGTGTTCTGGTTTAAAAACTGAATTGCCGTTTGGTATTGACTATCTTTTTCGGTGCCGATTTCCTGATATGTGATCGGTTCCTGTGCCACCACTTGATCAGGGATAATGCCTAACTTATGAATATCATGGTGGGCGGGAGTTTCATATTTGGCGACGGTAATCGCTAATCCTGCCCCATCGGGTAACTCGAATAAGGACTGAATTAATCCCTTACCGAAAGTCTTTTCTCCCACTAAAACCCCCCGTTGATTGTCCTGTAATGCTCCGGCTAAAATCTCGCTGGCGCTGGCGGTTCCCTGATTGACTAAAACGACTAAAGGCGCCTCGGTTAGAGCATTGCCAGAAGCGGCAAAACTATCGGCAATTCCCTCACGATTAACCGTATAAACGATCGTTCCCTGATTAATCCACATCCGAGCGATTTCTATGCCTGCTTGCAGTAAACCACCGGGGTTATTTCTTAGATCCAAAATATAACCCTTAGCTCCTTGTTTTTGTAGGTTCGTCACTGCCTCCGAGACTTCTTTGGCAGCGTTAGCACTAAATTGATTTAAGCGCACATAACCGATGGGCAAGGAACTAGAATTTTTATCCAAAACCGCTACCACTGGACTTAAAGAAATGCGTTGACGGGTTAAAGATAGGGTTTTTGGTTGACTTTTTTGATCGGGAAGAATGACTAAGGAAACTTCTGTCCCGGGGGTGCCGCGCATTTTGGCCGCCGCCGCATCGAGGGTTAAAGTAGTGGTATCGATACCATCAATAAACAAAATGCGATCGTGGCTAGTCAAACCAGCGGCCTCAGCAGGAGAACCAGCAAGGGGGGCAACCACTTCTAAGTAACCATTGTCGGGATTGATATTAATTTGCAGTCCTACCCCCGATAATTCCCCCGTGGTGCTAATTTGTAGGTTATGGTATTGATCCGGTCGCAAGAGACGGGTAAAGGGTTCATCGAGAGTGGCTAACATCTGTTCGATCGCATTGTAGGCCGCCGTCCGGTCGTTGAGGGGTTTTTTGATGAATTGTTCCCGCACCTGCCACCAGTTTTGATGATTAAATGTGTCATCATAATAAGATTGGTTGACTAATCGCCAAGATTGCAGTAATAACTTTTGTTCTTCGCTAAAGGCGGCTGCTGTGGGTGTCCATGCCATCCAAGTCAGACAAAACCAAAATCCCACTAATAATCCCACCCACAACGATTTTTTTCTCATCTTGCTTCTCTTATAAATCCAGTGCTGATCTGCTGATTATTCTCAGTATAGTCTTTTCTCTGAAATCGATTCTTATCTGGTAACTCTTTCCCTTGAAGGCATTCCCATAAAAAAGAGGGTAGTTATGGTTAACTACCCCCAAAAAATTCTGCTAGATCGGTGCCATTAAGCGATCGCTTAATTGTTTCAGCTACTAGACAGCCACAACTTTTTTGCTAACTTGGGTTAATTGCCCTTTAGCATATTTGGCTGCGTAATCATCGAGGGACATTTGTTTGATTTTGCTGGCGTTACCGGCGGTACCAAATTGTTGATAGCGATCGGCACAAACTTTCTGCATATACGTGATCGAGGGTTTCAGGAAGAAACGGGGATCAAACTCTTTCGGGTTGCTGAATAGCGCTTCCCGAACTGCGGCGGTAATTGCTAAACGGCAGTCGGTGTCGATATTGATTTTACGCACACCACTCTTGATGCCTTTTTGGATTTCTTCCACGGGAACACCGTAGGTTTCAGGGATAGCGCCACCGAATTGGTTGATTAATTCGAGGAGATCTTCGGGGACCGAGGAAGAACCGTGCATGACCAAGTGGGTATTGGGTAAACGGCTGTGAATTTCTTCAATGCGGCTAATAGCGAGGATTTCGCCGGTGGGTTTGCGGGTAAATTTGTAAGCACCGTGGCTAGTACCAATGGCTACTGCTAAAGCATCTACTTGGGTTCTTTCGACGAAATCCACCGCTTCATCGGGATCGGTTAACAGCATCGAGTGATCTAATTCCCCTTCAAAACCGTGGCCATCTTCCGCTTCTCCTTTACCGGTTTCTAGGGAACCTAAACAACCGAGTTCTCCTTCCACACTAGCACCGATCGAGTGAGCAACTTTTACTACTTCAGCAGTAACGTTAACGTTGTACTCGTAGGTGGCGGGAGTTTTAGCATCCGCTTCTAAGGAACCATCCATCATGACACTGGTGAAACCGTTACGGATGGCCGAGTAGCAGGTGGCGGGTTCATTACCGTGATCTTGGTGCATCACGATGGGGATATGAGGATAGGTTTCCACCGCGGCGGTGATCAGGTGACGCAGGAAGTTTTCCCCTGCATATTTGCGCGCACCGCGAGAAGCTTGTAGGATAACGGGGCTATCGGTGGCTGCCGCCGCTTGCATGATCGCTTGGATCTGCTCCATATTATTTACGTTAAAAGCGGGGATGCCATATCCGTTCTCAGCCGCGTGATCCAACAATAACCGCATGGGGACGAGTGCCATATCCTTTACTCCTTAATCTATTTCTTGTTTTTTGTCTCTTTAAATTCAAGAAAGTTAATTCTCTTACCTGTTAATCTTAAGATAGTTTTTACACTTTGACGATCCCCCAAAAAAATTTTTTCGGGTTTCGTCCTAAGATGACCACAATCTCCGTTGCGCTGGTCCGTTAAGTAGTTCGTGTGTATCAAATAACAGCTGGGGAATCGGTAATTTTTCCGGGCAGCGAGGTAAACAATCACCACATTCAGTACAATTATTGGCCTTGCGTCCGGGGAACCAATGACCGGCATTTTCCAGCATTCGATAGCGATACTGGCCAAAATCAGTCATTTCGTAAGCTACTGCCAGATTCCGCAGTCTCAACACTTCAGGGATGTTAATATTTTCGGGACAGGGTAAACATTGATAACATTGGCTACATAAATCTGTAGCCAATTTATCGGTTAAATGTGTCTCTAAACGCTTAAAAACGGCAATTTCTGCCGTATCTAGGGGCTGATCTCCTTCGCATACGTTAATAATTGTCTCTAATTCCTCTGGGATCGCTGCCCCGACGCTGAGGGTAGTAATGCGCGGATCGCTCAATAAAAAGCGATAATTTAGCTCTAGGGGTGAAAAAGGGGCGCATAATTCCTCTAGCTTCTTAGGAGGTCTGTGGAGACCGCCTCCCTTATCAGCAGGGGAAATAATAAACACACCCATGTCCTTTGTTTGGGCTAAAGCGATCGCTGGTTGCTGTCTTTGCCAAAAAAAATAGTAATGGATATTGACAAAAGCAAAGAAATCTGTATTGATCGTCTCCAGAATAATTTCTAGGGGTGCATGGGTAGAAAAGCCAATATGACCGATTTTGCCAGCTTCTTGGGCCATAAAAAGGGCTTTCATGCAGCCTTGTGGGTCTTTAATCCAGTTTAAATGCTCGCGGGTGTTAATACCGTGAATTGCTAGACAATCGAGGTAATTTAATTGTAATCGTTCTAGGGATTGGGCGATCGCTTTTTCCATAGTTTGGCGATCGGGAGTGGGGACTAATTTCGTGGTCAGATAAACCCGCTCCCGCAGCCCTTGACGCTGCAGGTAGCGACCGAGAAAAACTTCGCTATTACCGTAACCTCTGGCTGTTTCTAGGTGATTAATCCCCAATTCTAGGGCGCGATCAACTGTTGCGGTAAACACCGACTCTGAGGACAAACAGCGCATTGTCCCCAGGGAAAACAGCGAAAATTGCCAATTAGTACGGCCAAATCGTCGATAACGCATTGATTCAGTTATCAGTTATCAGTTACCAGTTATCAGTTACCAGTTATCAGTTACCAGTTATCAGTTGTTAGTTAGAAGGTATTGGGGGATGGGGTGTGGGGGTGATGGGGTGATGGGGTGATGGGGAAATGGGGAGAATAAATAAAAATAATCTCCTGTCGACCGTCGACCGTCGACCGTCTCCTGAATCCTGTCTCCTGAATGTTCACTGATCACTAAAATCACCGTGACGTTGGATCAGGTCTGAGGGGCTAAGATTGGAGACGAAATTGCGAAAAGCTTGACGTTCCTGCTCATCCGCGTCACGATCGACAGGGATAGAAGCGGAAGCGATCACTTCTTCCATTACCCAGACAGGACTGTTGGTACGCAGGGCAATGGCGATCGCATCACTGGGACGACAATCGATTTCTTTTTTGACTTCGCCGCGCTGGAGACAGAGAACAGCATAAAAAGTATTATCTTGGAGAGAATGGATGATAATCTTTTCTAAATCCATATCCCAAGCTTTAAAAATATTAGCGATCAAATCGTGGGTGAGGGGACGAGGGGGTCTTTGTTGTTCGAGGACGGTGATAATGGCCTTAGCCTGATCTTGTCCGATGTAGATAGGTAGGGCGCGACGCTCGGAACCATCCTTCAGCAGTACAATGGGACTGCGAGTGATAGCGTCTAGGGCAATTCCAGCGACTTTCATTTCGATCATGACTATGGCTTCTCCAATATAGAGATTCAGCTAGGGAAGGAGTGGGAAAGCAACCTGAATAATATAGTGCTTCGTTACACTCACAGTATGCCCTAAGATGGCAGGGATTAGCCTCATCTTTATTGACATCCTCGCCGCCCTAAAAGTGCGGCGATTCCTAAACCTCACGATTTAAGTTTCTGCTTCCACCACCGTCGCATACCACAGTTAAAAAACCATGTACTGTCTTACACAGAGTCC
>SFCA01000264.1:0-26873 GCA_007095475.1 Microcystis aeruginosa Ma_QC_C_20070703_M131
GAGATTATTGGTAAACTTAAGCATTCTTGGCTCAATCCCCGCCTTCATGTCTATTTTGACGACGAAAATGGTCAAAGAATCGAGAAAAAGAAAGAATTACCCAGTTTTAAGGCATTGGGGAAAGATGGGTTATGTCGGTTACTGTTTTATGAGACCCGGCTGCTCTATCAACTTTTGACAGACAATTTGGTAAAGTGATAGTCAACAGCTTATCCCCGACCGGTTTAGCGGTGCTGAAGTGACCCTCATCCCTTATGATCAATATAGATTAACTTTTGTAAAGGAATCGGAGTTATGGCTTTAACCGTTGGAACAATCGCGCCGAACTTTACCACCACCGACGATACTGGAAAAACCGTTTCCCTGTCGGATTTTCAAGGTAAAGTCGTAGTTTTATACTTCTATCCCAAAGATGATACCCCCGGTTGCACCAAAGAAGCGCAAAGCTTCCGGGATAACTACCAACAATACCAAGACAAGGAAATAGTAGTCTTCGGGGTGAGCAGGGATGACCAAGGTTCCCATGCACAATTTAAAGAAAAATACGGTTTACCCTTCCAATTGCTAGTAGATACCAATGGTGCTATCACCAAAGCTTATGATGTGGATGGTGGTGGTTATTCTAAGCGCGTCACCTATATCATCGATGGAGAAGGCAAAATTAGCCATGTGGATGACAAAGTGAATACCGCTAGTCACGCATCGGATATTCTCTGTGTCGTCGGTTAATTTTCCCTAAAATCTTTTCTGGGTGTGTTAGGGCAGCCTAATACACCCGATACCCCAGTTCACTGTTAACGAAGGCGGGAGGCAGGAGGCGTTGGGTTTCATGCTTCAACCCAACCTACGTTCTACTAAATAGGGCTTGCTGATGATGAACTGAATATTAAAAATCGGACTAAAATAATACTATTATCAAATATCTTGATGGGATTAATCGGCAATCATGGTTAAGTTTAGCAAGTACCTAAAGAGGTTTGGAATTGTTGCTGGAGTGGCTTTTTTGTTGTTGGTTACTCACCGAGCGGCTCCCCGAAAGGCAGTGGAAAATGAGCAGATGAAGGGGGTTTGGTTAACCAATATTGGCACGATATTGTTACATCACACTACGTCTTTAGATGAGGTGTTAAATCATCTTTCGCGATCGGGTTATGACCGGGTGTATTTTAGTGTTTATGGGTTTGGGGGAACGCTTTATCCGACTGCCCAACGTCCGACGAATTGGTTGTTTGTGCCGCCGTTGATCAATCCTTGGAGAGCTGCGGTTAAGGAGTCTTTACGGCAGGGTTTGAAGCCCTATGCTTGGTTTGAGTATGGTTTGATGCTGTCGCCTAAGGATCCCATTGCCAAAAAGCATCCGGATTGGCTATTAAAAACGCCCACAGGGAAGACGGTGGTGGAAACGAATGTCTGGTTAGATCCGGCGAATCCGCAGGTGCAAGCCTATCTTTTGGGCAATATGGAAGATATTTTAAAAGAAAAAGATTTGGCAGGGATTCAGTTAGATGATCATTGGGCGGTTCCCCGTGTTTTTGGCAATAAAAGTCAGGCTTTAACGAATTTAACCCGCAAGTTACACGATCATGTCAAGGCGATTAATCCCAAGTTGGTGGTGAGTCTTTCGCCTAATCCTCACTCTTTTGCGGTGAATAAATATAATCAAAATTGGTTGGCTTGGGTCCGTCAAGGGATTGTGGATGAGGTAGTCCTACAGATCTATCGGAAAACTCCCAATCAGGTGGCGGCAAGTCTTTCGGGATCGGGACTGGCGACAGCTTCCCGGTATGTGCCGGTGGGGGTGGGTTTATACGCAGGTTGGAATCCTGATTTTTCCTTAAAGGGTTTACAGGCTCAGATGAGGACGGTGGAGCGTCAGGGTTATGGGTATTCGTTGTTTTGTTGGGAGTTTGTGGTCATGCGTCATCTTTTTAATCATATTCCTCGGTTTTAACGGGCTAAACAGTAATTGCTTTTGAACAATCAAGATACTCAAGTTCACTTTTTTGGGGTTGTCTGAAATACCCTGTTAATATTAGAACTCTTGCAAATTAATTATATGTTATGGTGGTGGGTTAACTAATTTTCCCCCAAAAATTAGTTAGTACATTTAATCTAAATAAAAACCTGAAGTTTTACTTTTAAATCAAAACTCTTTAGATACGCTTTAATTTGGTTATCAAAACCTCTTTATTTAAGCAGCACAAACTATCTCAATTTTTATAATTGAGAATAAATTCTCCTTGACTTGATTAATGTTTGGCAACTTTTAAGAAGTTGCTATACCTATCCCTAACTCATAGTTATAAATAGCCGCCAACAGGTTAACTCTTAAACTATATCTTCGACGACGATTCCGATATTTACAGGAAAGGATGAAAACGAACTCGAATTTTTTTAAATAAACTAAAATCATGACCCCTACCTTTCCCACAAAAGACACAGATAATTTCCTCGGTATTTTGATCAGCTACTAATTGGGATTTTCAAGTATGATAACCTCTTTTACCTGAAAAAAAATCTTTCTGTTTCTTTTGGGGACGTTTAATGGGAGTTTCCGTTACATCCATTACCGTTACGACCGGTATCTCTGCTTGATTTAGTAAAGCTTTTTTTCCTTAATAATAATAACTTCAATCTTTTCTACTAGATGAAGTTGACTGGATTGGATTTCTATTTTTCCCTCGGATGTCACAACCGCAGTTTGACGAATTGCTTGAGCCATTGATAGACCTCATTGATAAAATACTTTTGAATTAGGACTATTAGTCAATAATAACGCAAGCGCCAAGGTTGAGCAACATTGACCTTGGGTTATGAGAAATATTAATTAATTGTTTGTAGGATTTTCTTCATGGCAAAACCAATTGAACCTAATATAATCAGAAAACCAATAGGAACTAGAAAACTACCAATCCAAAAATTATTACAAAAGTCAGGATAGTCTTGTGATTGATTTTGAGAATTGATCGTAGATTTTGTTGCTTCAGCCTTTTTAGAGCTTTTAAAAATTGCTTGACATTTTTCTCCTTTAAAATCTAGATAAGCGGCGATCGCTGTTCCCGAACCGACAAGGGTTATCCTATTCTGAAAATTACGATCTCGACCAGATTTTTCAAGTTCAATTTGACTTCTCAATGCGTTGATATTACTTTCTAAAAGCTGTAAACCCAGTTGCATATTATTGTTATCCCTAACAATTTGAGGAAGATATTTTTTCTCGGTCAGATCACTAAATTTATCAAAAAAAATGAGAGATATATCTTCACCAGCTTTGTGTTTAATAAATGCTAAGCGAGTTTGATAATTAACAAGATTAATTTCAATAATTTCTTTTTGAAAAGAGAGTTTAAGTAAATCAACAGTGTATTGATTAAGAACCACTTGAATTTCATTAAAAATTTGTTGTAAATTCTTCAAGTCAATTTTAAGACTTTGATTTTGTTTGAGCTTTATTGCGTTATTTTCAACTTTTTTATAGTGTTCAACTAAGGATTCCTTAATTAGGCGACTATTATTATACGCCCAGGTGATTTTATGGCGATAACAGAAAAACCCCATCCAATCAGTATAAAAACTGCTTGCTTTTTCTGCGGTAGCTCGATCTTTAAAAAGAAGAATAATAATGTGATCATTCGGATAAGAGCGAGATTGCCAGAGTTCCCAAATAGTCCCCTGCAAAAAATCATCTTTGCCGTATAAATCCTTGTCCCATTGATTTTTGGGAAACAAGATTTGATAACATTCTTTTGCAATACTTTCAGTATCTGGGGTATCTTCTGTTAACCATCCCGAAATAAGCCAGGTCTGTCCAATGCTTAAAGAAGTGAGATTAGAATAAGGCTGAATTTCCTTTTTAATTTGCTCAAAAGACTCAATTGCTTGAGGTTCGGTTAAATTATTGACTGAGCAATCTACTCGCAGTCCATAGGTGTCGTTGAGACGAACGGGATAAAATTCGACTTCCTGTAAACTAGGGTTAACGGCCTGCTTAGGGATTGGGTCGGTTGTCAGTTCTAGGTATTCCGTTTCGGTCTCAATATCGTGCAATTGACTATTGTGAGGTAATCTTTGCCGAAATGATTGCAGGTTATCCGAAATTTCTGCTGAGTCAGCATTTAGAGGGCTTTTTAAGTCATAAATAAATAAATCAATTGTTGGATAGAATAGCTGGTTCATGGCGGACAAGTTCGTTATAGGTGGCGACTAAAAAATACTGAGTCTATTCCATCTCGCAATATAAGTAGTCATGCAAAATAAATTTCCTAGTGAAGACAGGCAAGAGGCAATAGGCAAGAGGCAAAAGCTTTATCGAAATATGTAATTAATTTTGCTTAGGTACTTAATGACGATTTTAATTTAGCAACTGTTTCACCTTGTCCAGAAAACCTAGTTGCTTAACGGCTTCCTCTGGTGTCTAGCATTAAGTAACTTCTTAAATCAAATGCGTGCAATATGACTTCAGAATGGGAAGCCTTGGTCGTCGGCATCAATCAGTACGTCGGCGGCATCGATCAGTACGACGCTTTAGACCCGTTAGAAGCGCCCGCTGAAGATGCAGAAAAGATCGCCACGACACTCAAGGAATACGGATATCGGTCTTTTCAGATACAACGGCTACCTCAACAACCCAACCAAGAAGGGGATACTGGTAAAGGAGTTTCGGTTCAGGACTTGAAAAAATCCCTCGAAAAATTGTTAAATCCCCCTGACAATAATTTTCCAGACACGGCATTATTCTTTTTTTCAGGGCATGGTTGGTTTCCAACCGTCAATGGTGAGAAGGAGATGTATTTGGCGACCAGTGAAGTCTATCTGGATAAAAAAGATCCCAACGACAGTGTATATGGCATTAAGGTCAGTTGGCTAGGAAATCTAATTAAAGAGAGTAAGGTCAGAAAAGTTATTATTTGGTTAGATTGCTGTTATAGCGGTGCACTAATTAAATATTTAGAGTCACATGACAATAAGAATTTACCCGATCACAAGGATTATTGTATTTTTACGGCAACTCGTTCCTATGAGGAGGGCATTGAAGTAAAAAAAGATAAGCAGTCGCAATCACTATCGCTATTTACCGAGAGTTTACTAAAGGGATTAGATCCTAATAATTATCCCGATAGCAATGGCACAGTGGATAGTCATCAATTGGCGAAATTTATCGAGAACGATATGCACAAGGAAGGGCAAAAGCCCCAGTTTTTTACCTCCAAGCGTTCTATTTTTTTAACTCATAAAGGAGGCCCAAAAGCTCCTATTGATAAATGTCCCTATCTTGCTTTAAAGTCTTTTTCAGAAGACGAAGCTGAATTTTTTCATGGACGAACAAAGCTAACCAATACTTTAGTCGAATATATCAAAAATCAAGCTCACTTGATTACTATTTTTGGTGCATCAGGTAGTGGAAAATCCTCTCTTATTCGAGCAGGTTTACTCTATCAACTGAAGTTAGGGCAAGCTATTGCAGGAAGTAATCATTGGATTTATCTTGAACCCTTTGCACCGACCAATGATCCGTTGTCGAAATTGTCTGAGGTTATTAATAAAAAATCAAAAGAAATTGAAGAATTAGAAAAACTGGTCACTAGCAATCAAGAATTATGTACCTCTCCTGAAAAGTCCAGTATTGAAGAATTAGAAAAACTGGTCACTAGCAATCAAGAATTATGTACCTCTCCTGAAAAGTCCAGTGAAGAAAAAATTCCAATTATTCTGGTTATCGATCAATTTGAAGAATGTTTTACGATGGGCAATCAGGAGACAACAAAAAAAATTATTAACCTTTTAACACAATTAATCAAAGAGCTACCTAATTTATATTTAATCATCGGCATGAGAAACGATTTTCGGGGGAGATTACGAGAATTTACAGATTTTTCTGATGCAATCAAAGCCAAGGTTAATATGGAGCATCTCAATCGAGAGGAAATCGAAGAGGCAATCATGAAACCTGCTGACAATGTGAGGTTAGAGGTTGATAAAGATCTTGTAGAGCAATTAATTAAAGATGTAGAAGATTATCCAGGTAGTTTGCCCTTGTTGCAATATACCTTAACTGAGTTGTGGAAGGAGTCTCGTAATCACTCTTCCTTTCAGTTGCAATTAGAAAACTATGAAAAGTTAGGGCGCATTGAGGGAACATTGAACAAGCGGGCCACTGAAGTCTATCAAAAGTTATCGTCCACAGATGAAAAGGAATTGTCCAAGGATCAAAAGGTGGCCAGAAGAATTTTTCTGGAACTGACCCAAATCGGCGATCGCGCAGATACAAGACGACGGATCAGTTTAGGGGCTTTGGTGAATAAGCATCATACCTTGGACGATTTAGATAGGGTTGCTGGAATACTGGCAAACCCAGATAATCGCCTGATTACTCGTACCGATCTTGAGTCTGAAGATAGACAAACAGAGAAAGATGCAAGGGCCGAAACCATGATTGATGTGGTACATGAAGCGTTAATCCGTCATTGGGATCAGTTAAGGAAGTGGAAAGAGCAATATACAGATGAGGCGATGGTAATCGAGCGCAGAATTGAAACAGCAGCGCAGGATTGGGTTCAAGGAAAATACAAAAAGGAAGATCTATTACCAAAGTCAAGGTTAGCAGAAGCAGAAGGCTATTTAAAAAAGTCCGACCAAGAGTGGCAAATGCTAGATGGGATGGCAGAGAAGTTTATAGAAGAAAGTCGCAAGGACAAACAAAGAACGCGCTTTTACTGGATAAGTGGGGGAATTGCGATTGGTGCAATTCTGGTGATTGCTTCTGCCATTTCAATATGGTTTGGGTTAGACTCGAAACAAAGTGCAAGACTTGCTAAAGACGCACAGGACAATGCTGAACATCAGCGTGAAATAGCAAATACAAATAAAGCTGAGGCTCAAGCAAAAACGAAAGAAGCTGAAAATAGTTTAAAGTTAGCCAAACAAAAAGCTGATGAAGCCAAAGCAAGTGAACAAAAGGCTAAAGACAAAGCCAGAGAAGCCACAGAAAGTGAAAAAAAAGCGCAAATTAATGCTAGCGCAGCCAAAGAAAGTGCTGATAAAGCCAAAAGAAATGCCAGAGAAGCAAGAGAACAAACTATTAAAGCCCAAAATCAAACTAAAATAGCTAATGACAATTTACGGGGAAATATTGTTAGTCAAAGAAATAACTCGCAAGAATTATTCGAGTCGAACACGGGGAAAGAATTCGATGCACTACTAACTGGACTAAATTCAGCAAAGCTATTCAAACGGTTAGGATTCGGGATAGATACCGATACCAAGATGCGAGTTAAAGATACGTTACAAAATGCCGTGTTGTGGGTAGCAGAGCGAAACCGCTTAGACGGACATAAAGCGGCGGTCAATAAAATTATTTTCAGTCCAGATGGCCGATTCCTTGCGTCCGACAGCACAGATAGCACTATCAAACTTTGGGATGTCTCGACAGGCAAGGTCATCAATACTCTTAACAAAGATCAAATGAAGATCCAGAGCTTTAGTTTTATCAAAAATGGGCTGTTAGCGTATGACAGTGCAGATGGTACGGTTAAACTATGGAATGTTACGACAGGCAAAGTTATCAAAACCCACAACAAAAATGCACTTGGAGCCAAAAGCGTTACTTTTAGCCCTAATGGGTGGGTTGCTTCTCGTTTAACCGATAATTCCCTGAAAATCTGGGATATAACGACGGGCAAGACAATCACCACTCTCCCGCCCGATAAGATTGGATTCAATAACGTTATTTTTAGCTCCGATGGACAACGGCTGGCTTCTCAGTCTGAACAGGGCGATCAAATAATTTGGAAAATCTGGAATGTAACGACTAGTAAGCCCATCAGCACTTGTCAGCGTGTAGCAGGGGGATTCGTTGATAGCGTCAGTTTTAGCCCAGATGGTCAACTGCTAGTTTCTGCTGGTGAAGACAGCCTCATCCACCTCTGTGATGTCGCTACTGGAAAAGAGAAAACCATCGAAGGCCATACATGGCGGATCGGGAGTGTTAGCTTTAGTCCCAATGGAAAGATGCTCGTTGCTGGCGATTGGGATAAAACTATCAAGCTTTGGGATGTGGATACGGGCAAAGAAATTAAAACCTTCACTGGCCATAAAGGCAAGATATTCAGCGTAAGTTTTAGCCCCAAGGGAAATTTGTTCGCTTCTGCCAGTGATGATGGTGCTATCAAGCTATGGAATTTGGCTCAGGGCAAAGAAATTATTGCCCTCAATGATGATGATGATCCCGTCGGTGAAGGTCTCAGTTTTAGCCCAGATAAAAAAGTACTAGCCTCAACAACAAGGGCTAATTATGGGGAACAAAGAAACACGATTAAGCTTTGGGATGTGGCCACCCATAAAAAAATTGCTACTCTCACGGGTCACGGGCATTGGATCTATGGCGTTGGTTTTAGCCCTGATGGAAAATGGCTGGCCTCTGCGGCTTGGGACGGTACAATCGGACTTTGGGATGTACCTGCCTGCATCAAAGCTACTACCTGCAAAGCAAGCGAAACCCTCCAATTAAAGCAAGATCAAGTTTATGTCCAGAGTGTTAGTTTTAGTCCCGATGGGAAACTGCTAGCTTCCGCTGGTAATGATGAGTGGAAACGGCCTAGTAATCTCCAAATTTGGAATGTTGCTACTCACCCCATCAATCCCAAACCTATCAAAGAACTACCAGGACATACAGGATTTATCAATCAGGTTAGTTTTAGCCCCAATGGAAAACAATTAGCTTCTGGAAGTGATGATAAAACTATCAAAATTTGGGATGTTGCCACTGGTAAAAGCAAAACCCTGACAGGACATAGCGATGGAGTCAATGGAGTGAGTTTTAGCCCTGATGGAAAATTGTTAGCCTCTGCCAGCAGTGACCATACCATCAAACTGTGGGATATCGCTACTGGTAAAAATATCAAAACCCTCACGGGACATACAAGCTCGGTCAAAGCCGTTATCTTTAGCCCAGATGGAAAGTGGTTAGTTTCTGGTAGTGAGGATCGAACTATCAAACGGTGGGATGTGGCCACGGGGAAAGCAATCAATACTTTTAGTGGACATCGGAATATCATCACCAACTTGAGTTTAAGCAATGATGGTCAACTGCTCGCTTCATCGGCTAGACAGGTTATCCCAGAGCATAAAGGAGAAGTGATTTTGTGGGATCTCAAAACTTTGTCCAATTTGACACTTGACGAACTGATTACCAGGGGGTGTAATTGGGTACGCGGTTATCTGGAAAATAATCCTAATGTTACCGACAGCGATAGACATCTCTGTGATGTGAAACCTAAAAAACCTAGTGCTAACAATGACTAGCAATCTTTGAAAAATGTAAAATTACGGCTCTTCTGGTTTTTGTGTGGAAGGAAGAAGAATAGGGATAATTTGGGTGCATCTCAATTTGGTCGAAATATCTAGGGTCTGCTGAAAAAGTTTTTCGTGGGGGTAGGGTGTAGGGTTTTACCGATTTTGAGGGGGTCAATTACCTAATTTTCAGGGAAAAAGTCCCTGAATTTTCCCCCCGATCACTGCAAGGGTTGGCACTTTTTGAGGGAAAAAAAGTCTAAAAGTCTTACCCAACAAGGTTTTTAGATTTATTCAGCCAACCCTACTTAGGGTGATCAGCAAACCTGATCGCTCGGAGGGCGCCAGTTTCTTGCGCCCCGACAGTAACGGATTTTGTCCACAATCTAGGGGCGAACTGCGTTCGCCCAAAAGGTACATTATCAAAGCGCAAGTCCCTTATCTCTGAATTACTTCCTCTCCATGAAAATTTTAGCGGGTGATGGCGAGGGGGATAATTCCCGCGTTAACCTTTCTCTTTCAGTTAAAACCCCCTCCAAAGCAATCTTACCCCTTGGCAGTCCAGAAAACGGGTTTCTTGAAGAAACCCGTTTTCTCAGTTTCTCGTAGTGTTCAAGGGTGCCATCACAAAAATTAATACTGCTCAAGGAGGGGAAGTACATCCAAAAGGTGAGCCTAGGTAGTCCATCTTCAGGTGTTCCCCCGTGAGTCCAGAAGACCCGACAATCACGCGCAGCGGGTCGAGGTAGTTCACCACCTTACCATTTGAGCAGATTAAACTGTTCCATATCGATCGTGTCGCGGTTACGATAGATAGTCAGGATAATCGCTAAACCCACGGCTGCCTCGGCTGCCGCTACGGTAATCACGAAAATAGTAAAAATTTGGCCTCGGATATTAGCGGGGTCAAGATAGTTGGAAAAACCCATTAAGTTAATGTTAACAGAATTGAGCATCAATTCGATCGACATTAAAACCCGGACGGCATTGCGACTGGTGACTAAACCATAAATTCCGATACAAAATAAAGCCGCCGCTAATAACAAATAATACTCTAACTGAATCTGCATGATACCTCTTTCTTTTGTCTTATTTAGGGGCAGTTAATTCTCTGGGTCGTTCGGGTAATGTTAAAGCTGTGGCCGTAGGTTCTTCAGCTTTCAGGGTGGGGATAAGGTCACGACGGGCTAAAATAATTGCTCCGACCATGGCCATTAATAATAGCACGGAAGCTAATTCAAAGGGTAGCAAGAAATCACTAAAGAAGTGCTTACCGATTTCTACTAAAGTATTAGTCACTACGGCGGGAGAAGTGCTAGAAATTGACCAGGGTGTGATTAAAACCATGGTCGATAACAGCACAAATAAACCCACACAAACTAAAGCAGTAGATGCCCGACGAATCCAACGTTTAGGAATATCAGAAAAGTCCTCTTGCTTGTTAACAAGCATAATGGCAAAGAGAATTAAAACGTTAATTGCGCCCACATAAATTAGAATTTGTGCCGCCGCTACAAAATCAGCATTTAGTAAGAGATATAAACCGGAAATGCTGATAAAAACACCGCCCAATAAAAAGGCGGAATAAACGATATTAGATAATAGTACCACGCCTAAAGCTGTCCCGATTACTAGGGCTGCTAAAATGCCAAAAGATACTATTTGAACGCCCTCGGCTAAATTCACAGTAGTTTCATCTCCTTTTATGTTTGAGAGTTATTAATTATTAGTTATCAGCTTCTGAAGGCTGACGGCTGACGGCTGATAGCTAACTGCTAATTAATCAGTAATTTCTTCCGGACGTTTACCGGCGCGTTGACTACCGACGGGTAAATCGTGGGGTTCGATGACACCTTTAGGTAGATAACCTAATTCCCTCAGAGGTGTCACCATCGGATCTTGGGTGACTTTGTAGGGTAAACGGCCTAGGGCGACGTTATCATAGTTTAATTCATGACGATCATAGGTCGCTAGTTCGTATTCTTCGGTCATGGACAAACAATTAGTCGGACAGTATTCCACACAATTACCGCAGAAAATACAGACCCCAAAATCGATACTGTAGTGTTTGAGTTCTTTCTTTTTAATTTCCTTGTTAAAAGTCCAATCCACTACCGGTAAATTAATCGGACAAACTCGCACACAAACTTCACAAGCGATACATTTATCGAACTCAAAGTGAATTCTACCCCGATAACGTTCCGAGGGAATTAACTTTTCGTAGGGATACTGGACGGTAACTGGACGACGACGCATATGATCGAAGGTAACGGATAAACCTTCGCCGATGTATTTCGCCGCTTGAATGCTACCTTTGGCGTAATCGCTGACTTGTTTGAGGATGTTAAACATGATGGTCAGAGGGATATTAAGTTAACAGGGCAAAAACGGGAATTAACCGCCAAAAGCAAAGGGAAAAGCTAGTTTTAGGGCGGCGGTAAGTAGTAGGTTAACTAAAGATACTGGTAAGAGGAATTTCCAGCCTAAATCGAGTAATTGGTCAATGCGAACCCGGGGTACAGTCCAACGCAAGAGAATAGCGATGAAGATGAGGAAATAGGCTTTTAATACTGTCATCGTAATCCCTAGGGAAGCGGTGATAATTTGTAGCCAGGGATTGGTTTCACTCACTCCCAACCAGCCGGCCAAAGCATTGACGGGGATAGGAAATTCCCAACCGCCAAGATAGAGGACGGCGAAAACTAGGGCCGACAGCACGAGGTTAACGTAGGAACCCACATAAAAGAGAGCGAATTTCATCCCCGCGTATTCGGTTTGATAACCAGCGACTAATTCCTCCTCCGCTTCCGGTAAATCGAAAGGCAGACGTTCACACTCGGCTAAAGCGGCAATCCAGAAAATCAGAAAACCAACCGGTTGGCGCCAGATATTCCAGCCTAAAATGCCATAACCGGATTGTTGTTCGACAATATCAATGGTACTGAGACTATTAGACATCATCGCGATCGCTAATACCGATAAAGCCAAAGGAATTTCATAACTAATCGATTGCGCCGCCGCCCGCAGGCCTCCCAGTAAGGAATACTTATTATTTGAGGCATAACCCGCCATTAATAAACCAATGGGGGCAATACTGGACAAGGAAATCCATAAAAAGATCCCCACGTTTAGGTCGGTAATCAGCAGATTTTGACCGAAGGGGACGATGAGATAGGAGACAAACACCGGCATCACCACCAAAATTGGCCCAAAGAGGAATAACCAAGGGTCAGCCTTAGCGGGGACGACATCTTCTTTAAAGACTAATTTCAGACCGTCGGCGACTGGTTGTAAAACGCCCAAGGGGCCTGCGTATTCCGGTCCGATACGCTGTTGGACGGCGGCGGAAATTTTTCTTTCTAACCAGACGCAGACTAAAACCCCCACCGTGGCGGCTATAATCATCAGGAACATGGGTAAAGGCATCCAAATCGCTTTAGCCAGTCCTCCACTTAATCCCAAGTCTGTTAGGGATTTAATGAAACTTTCTTGTAAATCTATGCCTTGATTCATATTTGGCGATCGCTGTACTGTCGATAGTTCGGCATGGTTTGAAGATTTTTAAGCAAATCTTATAGCCTAGTATACAGTTAGTCGGTCTGAGGGTTATCAGAAAGTGACAAAGGCTTCAACTCATTAGCGGCCAAGAGAGTCAATCAATCTTGAGTCCCCCGCCGAGAATAGCTATTAGTCAATAGTTAGACTCTGAATCTATCAATGTTCCCAGCTGTTTCTTAGCGCCGACAACCTCGGCTAGTTACCAATTATTCACAGGAAAAAAATCTAGATAACTTACCGTTTAGGCAGTTAAAGCAGCTCTCCAGTCCCTTGTGCGATAAGTTTTACCGACTGTTAAAACCCAGTTATCGAGCGTTTATCGCCATTCCCTGCTATTTTTTCTGATAAGCCGCCTGTAGGTCTCGAATCGAAAACAAAGCTTGAAACTTTATTCCCTGAGATTGGTAAAATTCCGCCCCTCCTTGCTCTCTATCCACCAAAGCAATGATTAAATCTACTTGATAACCGGCATCCCGTAATCTTTCTACCGCTACCATGGCACTTTTCCCCGTTGTCACCACGTCTTCGAGGACAACCACCGCGGCACCCGGGTTTAAAGTCGGCCCCTCGATATAAGCCATAGTACCGTGACCTTTTGCCTCTTTGCGGACAATTAAAGCTGGAATCGGGCGATTTTCGTAGGCAGATACCACACTAACAGCGCTGACAATCGGATCCGCCCCTAGGGTTAATCCTGCCACCGCTTGGGTATCTGGAGGCAGTAGCGACAGCAATAAACGCCCCACGGCTAAAGCTCCCTCCCCAGTGAGGGTAACTTGTTTACCGTTGATATAGTAGCTGCTTTTTTGTCCTGAGGACAGGGTGAAATCCCCCTCTCGATAGGCAAGACGGACAAGAGCATCGAGGAGAAATTGACGCAGGGAAGCAGTATCGAGAGTCGCTACCGAGGAATTAGCCATATTTTCAGGATTGGGAGCCTGACTGACTCCAAAATTTCGGTTACAATTGAGCCAAAAGTCATTATATATTGACTCGATCGCTAGTATTGATTTCTTTCTCATCCCATTGACGCGATTTTTTAATTAACCCTATCCCTGTGAGGAGATTTTTACCCATGTGCGCTAAATTTTTACTTCCTTCCCTGTTTTGTTTAACCGGTTTAGTCTGGTTGAGTTCGTCTAGTGCGATCGCCCAAAATCCACCCGCCACTACTCCCGCACCGGTAAAAACCCAACAATTGCAACTTGTCCCCTCTCCCGATACGGCGGTAGGATTTAATAATATCCCCGGTTTATTTAACCGCGCTGTTAATAACAATACGGGTCGTTTCTACGACTATACCAACATTTTAGGACAGTTAAACTCTCTTTTTGGTTGGCGTACCTTTCCCCAAGGTTCCTATTTCGATAATCTGATTACCCGGGATGCCAAATTAACCGAAACTTTATACTATGATGTCATGCAACAGCAACAGTCTGGTCCTTTGATTCGCACCCAAGATTTACCCAATCCCTTCGATACGTCCCTACAGGAAAATCCCAGTTATTTAAGTCCAGGCGGATTTTAGTCCACCAATTCAGACTTGAATTGGCTAACAATGTAATCGGTTGAGAATCTTCTTGGAAGGTTCCCGAACCGCGGCAAGATACCTTTTTAAGTTCGATCAAAGCTCCCTGAGAAGCTAAACTCTCACCCATTTGGCAATATCAAGGGTTTTGTCATAACGATAGCTCATGCCATCATTGGCAATAATCGTCTGACCTCGACTGGCTTTATTTTTGATGGTACTTAAGCTATAGTTGGTCAGTTTTTGTATTTCTTGATGGGTAAAATTGTCTTGATTGTTCATTTCAGAGACGATTTCTATCGTTTCATCAACGGTTTGGTCATTGTTGGAATGAGTGGCAATCGCTGTTGATGGACGATAGTCTTCCATTCTCATTAAATGCCAAGTAGAATCCTCAGAAAGTTCCAAAACCCTTTGATGATAGTTAAACAAACTTTCTCGATGTCCGACACTAATAAAGGTCTTGCCAGTTTGTTGTAACTGTTTATATAAATGATCTTCATTTTTTAAATCTAAAGCACTGGTGGCTTCATCTAAAATCACAAAATCGGGCTGATTAACGAATAGTCGCGCAAAGGCTAGACCTTGTTGTTCTCCTAAGGATAAAATATTTTCCCAATCCACTTCCTCATCAAAATTTTTGATGCGATTAAGAACATCTTGTCGGTTAACTTCTTGTAAGATTTCTTTTAATTGGGATTCACTCATTTCTGTTGTCGTTTGAGGATAAATTAGCTGTTCACGCAAGTTTCCTAAAATGATGTAAGGACGTTGGGGTAAAAATAATAAATCGTCGAGGGGAGGTCGCATCAAATTACCTGTCCCTGTATTCCATAACCCAGAAATAGCGCGTAAAAGAGAACTTTTTCCTCGACCACTTGGCCCAACAATTAATAAACCTTCCCCTGGTTCAACGGACAGGGATAAATGTTCGACAATCACTTTAGCAGTATCGGGAGTTTGTAAGGTGACATCATCAAAAGTTAGATTGTTATCTTCAATGACTTGAATGGTATTAACTGGGTTGGTTTGTTCGCTTACACCCTCTAAAGCTTGGGAAAAATCTTCTAAACGTTCAATATAATTAATAAACTCACCGGATCGTCCAAATTCATCGACTAACACGGATAAAGCTGTGGACAATAAATAGCAACAATAGCTGGCTTGGTTAACTTGTCCAAACTCAATTCTACCACTAATATATAATGGGGAAACAATTAAGAAGGGGAAGATTTGAACAATGGATTCATAGCCGCGGTTAAAAAATTCTTGGTTTCTTTCCCAATTAATTTTTTCCATGATAATTTTAATCACCTGATTGAACTTCCTTTGAATAATATTTAACTCTTTTTCTTCCCCTCTAAAAAATGCAATTGATTCGGCGTGAGTCCGAACATGAGTAATGGCGTATTTATAGGTTCCTTCGGTTTCTAATTGTTGTTTACTGACTTTATTTAATTGTTGAGTAATATAGGTAGCAAGAATATTTCCAATAATCGTATAAACCAGAAGCACAATAGAAATGGTTCTAGAAATTGACCAAAGGATGACAATAAAAACCAGCATCTCCAAGAGTTTTTCGACGCAGGTTGTTAAAAAGTCCATCGTTGTTCTGGCAATTGGAAAAGTCTTTCGGCCACTAGATTAATTTCACTTTAGCTTAGTTTTGATAGATCATTTGCTCAGTAATAGGACAAAATTAACTTCTTGGTTAGCATAGGCACTCATGCAAAAGGCAATGGGTAGTTAGATATGTGTAATTAATTCTGTTTAGCTACTTAAATGGTTTAGCGATTCTTTTCCTTCCCTCCCAGCACGATAGCATGATTCACCTCCAATCCAACTTTAAAAAACGGCTCTTCTCGACTTTGTGTGATAATTTTTGCTTATGAAATCGTGAAATGTTTACTGGGAAAGACTTTTAGGAATATTTTGTTAAATAAACTATCAGTATAGACCTCGTTTCCACACAGCTGCCTGCTCTCCGATACTTTCTCAACAGGATTTAGTATTAATTCTCGCTCTGGTCGTGCTTTGATCACATCCGAGCAAGACGGCTATTTGCCGTTGAGATAAATTTACCTCTTGACCAAGTTGGTAGAGCAAGTTTCTTGGTTCTGTGTTAAGATATTAAGGGCTTCGTTTTTGGGTCTGATTTGTTGTTGTTAAAGATCAGAATATACCTGATGAGCCTTTCCTAGTCCAGCCTCTAGGCTGATGTGTTTCCTTTTTGAATTGACGTTTTTCTTGGTAACGAAGCTGATAAGCGGTAGGGTGAATAAAAAATGACAGAACAAGCTTGGTGGGTACAAAAATGGCTGGAACTACTCGATTCCTATCGCTTTAAAAAACGCTTGGAACGGGCTAGACTGTACGCTAGAGAGGGCAATGTTTTAAGTATTGACTTTGAAGACTCGCAAGTTATTGCTAGAGTACAAGGCAGTGAATCCGAACCTTATCTAGTGGATTTATCCCTAGCGGCTTTTAGTGATGAAGAATGGGATTATATTATTAAGCTTCTCTCCAAAAAAGCCATTTATTCCGCTCAATTGCTCACCGGACAAATGCCCGATAATATTGAGCGTGTTTTTATCGATAGTGGGGTGAATTTATTTCCCTTTTCCCTAGCTGATATTCGCTCTCGTTGTACCTGTCCCGATCAAGCCAACCCCTGCAAACATATAGGGGCAGTATACTATCAATTGGGTGATCGTTTTATTGTCGATCCCTTGCTGCTTTTGCAACTGCGCGGCCGAACCAAAAGCCAAATTCTGGAAGCTTTACGGGAAAAACGCTCCTATTCCTCTGATAATCAACCTTTAGCAGTCAGTGAACCCCCCACAGTAGTGGAAAAAACTGCCCCCGACAGCGCTATCGATCGCTTTTGGCAGTACGATGAGGAGCTAGATCCCTCCCTAGTTGTGATTACGCCGGGGAATGAAAATCAAACCATTCTCGACATTTTAGGCAATTTTCCCCTCGCTGCCCCCGAATCAGATGCCATAGAACAATTTTTAAAACCAATTTACCGGCAAATTCCCCAAGAAGCGATGGCGATTGCTTTACAGTAGGGAATTTGGGGTATATGAGCAGCTCGTTCAAAGTGGTGCAAAAGACAAAAAAGCCAGCCAGATTTGTCCTCGCATCAGAGCGAGGAATTAACCATGGAGAAAATCGCCCCACCACTAACCGCTAAACCGTCTTACTTTTGCCAGTTTTACTGCCTGGGGAAGTAGTTTTTTTAGTGGTGCTAGAAGTAGTTTTCTTAGTAGTGGTTTTCTTGGCAGTGGTTGTCTTGGCCGCTAGGGCGACTAAAGCTTGTTCTAGGGTCAGGGTTTCGGCGGTTGCTCCTTCGGGAATCTTGGCGTTGGTCTTACCGTGTTTGATATAAACTCCGTAGGGACCTTCGTACAATCCCACCAATTCCCCATCGTCGGGATGTTTACCCAATTCTTTTAAGGGTGGTTTGGTAGAACCACGAGCGCCGCGAGCTTTTTTCGGTTCGGCTAATAAGGCCAAGGCTCGATCGAGGGTTATAGTTAAGACATCATCGCTGGCTTTCAAGGAACGATATTCTTTTTCTTTGCCCTCTTCCTGAACTATATAGGGGCCGAAACGACCTAAACTGGCTTTGATTTTGCCTCCGGTGAGGGGATGGGTTCCCAGCAGTCGCGGCAGTGCTAATAAACCCACCGCTTGTTCGAGGGTGATGTCCTCGGGTTTTACTCCTTTGGGTAAGGAGGCGCGTTTCGGTTTGGGATTGTCATCGCTGATATCTCCTAACTGGACGTAGGGGCCGTAACTACCCACCAGCAGATAAATCGGCTCTCCAGTGTCGGGATGAAGACCGATTTTATCCGGACCTGCGGTTTTTTGTCGCAGCAGGGTTTCTACCTGTTCGGGGTTCAGATCCGCCGGGGTTAAATCGGCCGGGATGGAAGCGGTGAGAATTTCATCGCCTCGGGGGACTTCCAGATAGGGTCCGTATTTGCCGATCTTGATGGTTGCCTGTAAATCTTCTAAAATCACCGATTTAGCGGTGCTAGAGTTAATTTGACTCTCGCGCTCTTTTACTTGGCTTTCTAGCCCTTTTTCCCCCCGATAGAAGCGATCGAGATAGGGCAACCATTGGGCGGAACCGGTGGCGATATCGTCGAGGGTTTCCTCCATTTTCGAGGTAAATTTGGGATCTACCAGGTCGGGGAAATGATTTTCTAACAAACTAACCACGGCAAAAGCGGTGAAGGTGGGAATCAAGGTTTTATTCCGCATTTGGGCATAACCGCGATCGATAATTGTGCCGAGAATGGTGGCGTAGGTGCTGGGTCGCCCGATTCCTTCACTTTCGAGGGTTTTTACGAGTGAGGCTTCGCTATAACGGGCGGGGGGTTGGGTATCGTGGCTAATGGCTTCTAGTTGGCGACAATTGGGGGTGTCACCGACGTTGAGGGCGGGTAAGATTATTTCTTGGTCGTCGATGGCGGCTTCGGGATCGTCGGAACCTTCCACATAGGCGCGGAAAAAGCCGGGGAAGTCGATTCTTTTGCCAGAGGAGCGAAATCCGGCATTTTCTACCTGAATATTGACGGCGATCTGGGTAATGCGGGCATCGGCCATCTGTGAGGCGACGGTACGTTTCCAGATTAGGTCGTAGAGGGCGAATTCTAGTCCGCTCAGGCCGGTTTCCCGGGGCAGGCGAAAGCTACTACCGGCGGGCCGGATGGCTTCGTGGGCTTCCTGTGCGCCTTTGCTTTTGGTGGTGTACTGCCGGGGTTGGGGACTGAGGTAATTTTTTCCGTACATTTGTTCTACACAATTGCGGGCGGCGGTGATGGCCTGATCGGAAAGATGGACGGAATCGGTCCGCATATAGGTGATGTAGCCCTGTTCGTAGAGATTTTGGGCGATTCGCATGGTGTCCCGGGCCGATATGCCCAGTTTCCGGTTAGCCTCTTGCTGTAGGGTGGAGGTGGTGAAGGGGGGAGATGGTTTGCGAGTGGTGGGTTTTTCTTCGGTGTGGCTAACGCGCCAGATTTTGTCTTCGATGCGTTCTTTTAAGGCGGCGGCGGTGGCTTGATCCAAAAGTGTCACCTGGCGACCGGGGATTAATCTGCCGGTGTCGGCATCGAAATCGCTCCCATTTGCCACTTTTTGACCGTTTAAGGTGACTAATTTCGAGTCGAATTGATTTTTGTCCTTTTCTAAAGTCGCTTTCAGATCCCAATAATTGGCGGTTTTAAAAGCCCGTCTTTCCCGTTCCCGTTGTACGAGCAGACGCACGGCGACGGATTGTACGCGGCCGGCGGATAAACCTTTGGAGATTTTTTTCCAGAGTAGGGGGGAGAGGGTGTAACCGTAGAGGCGATCGAGTATGCGGCGGGTTTCTTGGGCATGAACTAAATTTTCGTCGATGGAGCGACAATTTTTTAAGGCCGCTTGGATTGCCTCTTTGGTGATTTCATGAAATACCATCCTTTTGGTGGGGACTTTCGGGTTGAGTACCTGTAAGAGATGCCAACTGATACTTTCTCCTTCCCGATCTTCGTCAGTGGCGAGGATCAGTTCGCTCGCGCCTTTGAGGGCTTCTTTTAATTCTTTGACGATTTTACTTTTGGTTTTGGGGACGACGTAGAGAGGATCGAAATCGTTCTCCACATCCACGCCTAAGTTAGCCCAGGATTTGTCTTTGTGGGCGGGGGGAATTTCTTCGGCAGAGGCGGGCAGATCGCGGATGTGGCCCATGGAGGCTTGGACTCGATAGCCGCTAGGCAGATAATTACTGATCGTCCGAGCTTTGGTGGGGGATTCGACAATAACCAGGGTTGACATAGGAATTGATCACGAGGGCATGGCCACAGCGACTGTTTTAGTTAGACTGACCATCTTTGTTTGATGATGGGCAAAAGTTACTATTTATCTTGACCGGCTTGATTCGGGTCAAAAGCCACTTACTACGATAATAGAGATTAAAGCTGGTCTTTTGTCACTAGCTTCTTAATAAAACTTAATGTTTTTCTGGCGCAGGAAGAGGGGAGCAGGGAGATGGGGTAACAGCAATTCTCATTTTAAGGTTTCATGACATTAAAACCCTTGCACCTAGAGGGGTTAATAATTCTTAACGAATCTCTAGATCGCTGAAACAAGGCAAAATCGTTTCAAAATGAGAATTGCTGATGGGGTAATGGGGAGATGGGAGAAAAAAGCTGACACTGATAAGTGATAACTGATGACTGACTCCTAACCCAATGTTCGCCAAAGATAAGCAAAAATTATTTATTGACTCCAAAAACTTGAGAATATTTAAATTAACATTCCGCAATATTTACAAATTCTTAAAAATTAATTGAGAAAGATTTTTATTTAACAACGATGTTACAATGGTTACAGCGATTTTACTGAATTTCATAATGGCATATTCTGTGCTTTTTTAGGCAGCAATGGTTGAAACCCTTGCCACACCTAGAAGGTGATCCTAATTAGGACGGGTAAATTAGTCAATTTCACCAACAACGATGATCTTTTTTGTGTGTAGTTTTATTGCAAAAAAAAAGTTTTTTTGACAAAAAGCACAAAGTATGATATGAACCCAACGTATTTCTGGCTGCCAGTAGTTATTGCAGAGTAGGATGGGGAGAAGGGAGAATAAATAAAAATAATCCTCCTGACTGGAAAGAGGGTGTAGGGTGTGGGGTGTGGGGTGTAGGGAAGGAAACCTCTTTCATCTGTGGTGGTGAAAATTTTTTCATCAGGACTGACGCCTGACGACCGACGCCTGACGACCGACTCCTAACCCCACCAACCAACTTTTTGCCGCAAACCCTAGTTATGTCTGATTTACGTCAATACGCCCCGGCAACAGAACGCAATCGTCAGCCGATTTTAGAAGTTCTCAGCCAATTTTTACCGAAGACTGGGAATATCCTAGAAATATCTAGCGGCACGGGTGAACACGCTGTTTTTTTTGCTCCTCGTCTTGCTCCTTGTCGTTGGATTCCCTCGGATTGTAACCCTCTGGCTCTAGATAGTATTCGCAGTTGGTGTGATTATTATCCTAGTTCTAATCTCGATCGCCCCCTATTTATCGATGTTCATCAGTCAGTTTGGGCGGTAGAGACGGAAAATATCGTTATTAATGCGATTGTTAATATTAACATGATTCATATCGCCCCTTGGTCCGCTTGTTTAGCGTTAATGGCAGGAGCGAGTCGCATTCTCGGTTCGGGGGGAATTCTCTATCTTTATGGTCCCTATAAACGGCAGGGAAAACATACTTCTCCTAGTAACGAAAGCTTTGATTTTTCTCTCCGTTCTCAAAACTCTACTTGGGGAGTTAGGAATTTAGAAGATGTGGTGCAAGCAGCGAGCGATCGAGGTTTACAATTGTTAGAAGTAATTCCTATGCCAGCTAATAATCTCTCGGTTTTATTTCAATTGCCTTAACTGATAACTGATAACTGATAACTGATAACTTATTTCCAACCAGCGCGATTCATTACCTGTACCGCTTTGGCTAAATTAGGACCATAATTAGCCACGCTAACTGTATCTTCTTTCCCGCGTCCGAGTTTTGCTAGGAAAGGGTCTAAAGCAACCCCTGGAACGACGGGATATTCTCGATTACCCTTAGCAAAAAAGTTCTGTGCTTCATTGCTAGAAAGATATTCTAAAAATTTAATGGCCGATTCTCGATTGGGGGCAGTTTTAATTAAACCACCACCGCTAATATTAACGTGAGTGCCGCGGCCTGCTTGGTCGGGGAAAATTACGCTTACTTGGTCATAAATTGCCCGTTTAGCGGGGTCTTTTTCTTCGGCATACCCCGCTAAGTAATAGGTGTTAGCTAGGGCTAAATCGGCAATTCCTGCGGCTACAGCTTCGATTTGTGCCTTATCATTACCCTGGGGTGGACGGGCAAAATTAGCCACTAATCCTCGACACCATTTTTCTGCGGCCGCTTCCCCTTGGATGTCGATTAACCAAGCGGTAAAAGATTGACTATAGATGTTACTGGATGACCGGGTGACGACTTTTCCTTTCCATTTGGGATTGGTTAAATCTGCATAGGAATCGATTTCTCTGGGGTTAACTCTGTCTTTGTTGTACATAATTACCCGCAAGCGTTTACTAAACCCGAACCAGTGACCTTTGGGGTGACGCAAATTAGCAGGAATTCTTTGGGTAAGAATGCGGGAATTGACGGGGGCAAAAATTCCCTGTTGGTCGGCGCGCCATAGTCTCCCCGCATCTACCGTCAGGAGTATATCGGCAGGACTATTGCTGCCTTCGCTTTTAATCCGTTCGATTAATGGATCCGCTTCCCCTTCCACGAGGTTAATTTTTATTCCCGTTTGTCGGGTGAAGTTGTCATACAATCGTCGGTCGGTGTTGTAGTGACGGGAGGAATAGAGGTTTAATTGTTTAGTTTGGGCGGAAACTTCGTTTATTTTCCCTAATTGACCCACTGCTAACGCTAAGGTGGCTGTTCCCGCGCCTAGAAAGACTCTCCGAGTTATTTTATCGTTCATTGCTCGATTCTTGGCAAAGTTGTCTTTTCCTATTGTACAGCTATTGAGAATAATTCTTATCTGTGCGAGAAATTATTTGTCGGGCTAGGGCGGTAAATGGGGGAAAATACTGGTAAAATCAGGGTTTTTTGTTTTGATGGGGCTAATAAATCCTCGAATCTATCGCTAGTTAAATTCAATAAGCCCAAAATGTTACCCTAAGCTCGATCGAGAGTATTGTGGAATGAGAGCAACGAGAGTGAAAGATAATGATCAACAGTAATCACCAACAAGCGATCGAGCTAATGTTAGCATCGGGAGACTATAATCAGTTATTGTTATTTTGTCAACAAGCGCTCGCGGTTCATCCGGAAGTGACTGATTATTATCCCTATCTGGGATTAGCTTATCTGCTGCTAGAGCAGCAAGCAACAGCGCAAGAAATTTGGTTATTTTGGCTATTACAATCAGAGTCTAGTCAAGATTTAATTATGCTCCTCAAAAAAGAGATAATTAGAAATCTCGATTGCTGGCAGTTTGGCCAAGCTAAATTAATCTATCTTCAGTGGCTAGAATTAGAGGAAATAGAAGGGGATGAAGAGATAGAAAATTATGCCCTGACTGCGATAAACTCCTGTCTTCAAGAGGTGCAAGAGGCAATTAATCGGCGAGAATATACTTTAGCTGAGGACTTTTACTTAAGAATTTTATCTTGGCGTGAACAATTAGCTTACATCTGGCACGATTTAGGAT
The DNA here is from genome assembly GCA_007095475.1 of Microcystis aeruginosa Ma_QC_C_20070703_M131. Taxonomy (GTDB): domain Bacteria; phylum Cyanobacteriota; class Cyanobacteriia; order Cyanobacteriales; family Microcystaceae; genus Microcystis; species Microcystis aeruginosa_I. Next base: position 23,632 of record SFCA01000264.1, read on the forward strand.
ACTTATACTATATAATTAACCGACTAACAGAATCTTTTAACTGTTTAGCACGAGCCATCGAATTAGAGGAAAATCAAGCCTTATATCATTATACTATGGCCATGGTGCTAGAAAAACAATCACGTTTAGATATAGCTTTATCAGCTTATCAAAAAGCGATTGATCTCAATGCTAATTTTGTCGATGCTTATAATAAACTGGGCAATTTATTTTATCGATTAGGGCAGCTAGAGTCAGCCGAAAAATTCTATCACCAGGGAATTAAGAACCAGGCGGATTTTTATCCTTTTTATATCAATTTAGGCAATGTCTATTTAGTTAAACAAGCTTGGACAGAAGCAAAAAATGCTTATAAAACTGCCCAACAACTGGCAGGAGATAGACGAGAAATTAGTCAAAATCTCTCCCTTTGGGAAAACCTGCAAGCTGACCAACAAATGGCCGATCTTTACTCAGGCAACTATTTTTATCAAAGAAAAATCTATCAGTTAGCACTAAGTTATTATCAAAAATTATTAGCAATTAAAGTAGAAGATAGCAACTTTTATTTAAATTGCGCCCATTGCCATCTCATTCTTAAAGAAGAAAAACAAGCTTTGGAAGTTTATAAAAAAGGCATTAGCTATCATCCAAAAAATATTGATTTACATTTGCGCCTAATTTGGTTACTACAAAATAATTATCCGATCGAGGTGGCAATTCAAGCCACTAAATCGGCTTTAGAGTATCTTCCCGATCACCTATCCTTGAAGTTAGAATTAATGCGGTTAATGCCGATAGTTTACACAACTCAAGCAGATATTATGCTATATCGATCAAACTACGAGAAACGGTTAGATAATATCTTGTCCAATCTTGATTTAACCAGTACTAATCAACAACAGGAGGCGTGGAAAAGTATTGGATTAAGAACTAATTTTTATCTTCAATATCAAGCCAAAAATGATTTAGAACTACAAAAAAAATATGGAGAATTAGTTTATAAAATTACCTCAGCCAACTTTCCTGATTGGGTGAAAAACCTAACCATGCCTACGGGAAAAATTCGCCTTGGCTATATTTCTGCTCACTTGTGTCATCACACGGTAGCGAAACTCTTTCAAGGATGGCTGCAGTGGAGAAATCGAGAACAATTTGAAATTTATTGTTATGGAATAGATATTAATAACACCTTTGATAATTTTACGAGAGAATATCAACAGCAAAGTGATTATTTTTATCAGTTTAATAATCTAGTCAATGGGGAGAAAATTGCCGAACATATTTTAGATAATCAGTTACATATTCTCGTTTATTTAGATATTGGTATGGATGCTCGTACTACCCAACTAGCAGGATTGCGTTTAGCTCCAGTACAATGTGTAACTTGGGGACATCCAATCACCTCAGGATTACCAACCATTGATTATTTTATCTCCAGTGAATTAATGGAACCTGTGCAGGGAGATAATCACTACAGTGAAAAATTAATTCGCTTACCCAATTTAGGTATTGCCTATGCCAAACCTTCCCTTCCTCCCCAGAGAAAAACTCGTTTAGAGATGGGATTAACCGAGGATAAAATCATCTATTTAAACTGTCAGAGTTTATTTAAATATCTGCCAGAAAATGACGATATTTTCCCTAGAATTGCCCAACAAGTTCCCAACAGCCAATTTATTTTTATCTGCCATCGTAGCGAATTTGTGACCCATTGCTTTCAGTCGAGATTAAGTCAAGCTTTTAATAAGTATGGACTCAATTGGCAAGATTACGGGGTAATGATGCCACAATTAGAACAAGATGATTATTTTCAGCTTAACTTACTGGCAGACATCTATTTAGATAACTTAAGTTGGTCGGGAGGAAATACCACCTTAGAAGCAATTGCCTGTCATCTTCCAGTTGTTACCTGTCCGGGTGAATTTATGCGCGGACGACATTCCTATGCTATCTTGAAAAAATTAGGCATAACCGAGACAATTGCTACCGATAAAAATTACTATATTGAAATTGCTATCCGTTTAGGTTTGGATAATCAATGGCGACAAACAGTCAAAGATTATACTAAAATGAATATCGATACAGTATTTAACGATAGAACCTGTGTAGAAAGTCTAGAAAGATTTTATCAATCTGTAGCAGGAGAAGGTAAATAAAACGGGTGCATCTCATTTTTGTAAATCTACTAAGTTGGGATTTTAAAAAGGAAACTATCTTCTAAAATTGGTCATTACCTCTGATTTTATCACCCAATCCCGTATTTCTCACAAAAAGTGCGAACACCAACCCCAGAAGCTTTACAGAATCAGGGTTTGAACGGAGCGATCACCTCGAAGCACAAACGACAGTGTGTTGGCCTTCCAAGAGTTAAAATCATTATCAATTAGACGTTAAAAAAAAGAAGCAATTAATTACTATTTTTTTTAGGCTAATTAATTGTTTGATTAGAAATTATAAGTTTAAAAAAAATGAAACTCCCTCTAATTTAATCACAAAAAATAATCTAAATAGACCAGTTTATGACTGCCACTTCTCGACTAAAAATCAGCCAGCAACTCAACCTTGGAAAACTTAAAGGAAAAGAATTGATCGCTAATTTTGATGGAGGTAAGCTGTTGACTATCTAAATTACTCGTTAAGATTACAGGGGAGCAGGGAGCAGGGAGAGGAAGTTTGAGCATTTGTATTAAAATATCCAATACGCAATTTAAATGCAGTATACTGTTCACTTAACAATCCCACTGGTCACTGACAAGCTAAGACCCATCTAAAGTTGGGTAGTTGGGTAGGGTGCGTTAGGCAATCCCTTGTTTTTAGGGCAAAAATCAAGCTCTGAATATTGCCGTAACGCACCACAAAGAAAGGTTTTTGGTGAGTTACGCTAACGCACCCTACTGGGGAGCATCTCACTTTCTTTTCATTTCATTAACTTGACTGGTGCAAGTTGGGAATCTGGTAATGTACCGCAAGTCCTTCGTCATCGCTGTGCTTATCTAAATGGTTGCCTTTTTTAACTTTTTTATTGATCTCATTAAGCATTTCTACTTATGTCAAAGGGCAGATGCTCCCAGGTTATAAATATTCTAGACTACGGATGTCTCCGCATTACTGCCCTAATTAATAAATTGACAAACAACTTAAAATAGAACTCTTGCAAATTAATTATATGTTATAATGATGGGTTAACTAATTTTCCCCAAAAAATTAGTTAACCAGTACATTTGTCCTGAATGAAAACTTGAAGTTTAACTTTTAACTCA
>SFCA01000265.1:0-3226 GCA_007095475.1 Microcystis aeruginosa Ma_QC_C_20070703_M131
AGGGTCTCAAAGCCCCCCTAGCGGCCACCGAGAAAACCTTCACCAGCTAAGTATTTTTACTCAAGTCTCTGGCGGGGGACAGCTTATGTGACAGTTGAGGGTGCGGAATGTGGGTTCTAGAAGTGATGCAGTAGTCGGGTTTATAATATTAGATGAACAGACTCAAAAAACGGTTTTAGATGCTGTTAAAACTGTTCAACAGCAGCAATTATCCCCAGAGGAAGCAGGGTTAGTTTTAGCGCATCTTTATCGAGGTTATGGGTTGTATGGGGATGCGGTTGAGGTATTAGAAGGATTGGTGAAGCAAAATAGTCAGGTTGCTACGGTTTATCAACTGTTAGGGGATACTTACCTTAAGATGGGTTTACCTCAGTTGGCAAAAAAACCTTATGATAAGGCGTTAAAACTGGCAACAAATACGCAGAATTTGTCAGTGCAAGCGGAGATACAAGCGGGTTTAGGAATAGCTTATCGTCTCTTGGGAAATAAGGATGAGGCGATACAGTGGTTAACCAAGGCGAAGGGGACTTATAATCAGTTAGGGGATACTTCGCAGGTTCAGGAATTGGCTAAAACAATTAATGAAATTTTAAAGAGGGAGTAAGGATGGAAGTTATAGCACTCCCGTAGGGGCGAAGCATTCGGGCAATAACCTATCGCTGAAACCGTAGATTTCTTATCCGAATGCTTCGCCCCTACAACTTATTTGAAATTACTATAAATTATGGATAATGGCTACTACTTTTGTACGGAGGTAATTACACAATGGATAAAGATAAACTAATAAAATATCGTCAAGCAGTGCAAAATTTGTTAAGTCGCTATGTAGCAGAAGATGTTACCGGTGAAGACGTAGAAGTACAATTAATATTTGATGTGGAACGGGATCATTATCAGTGGATGAATGTAGGATGGGAAGGTTTAAAACGAGTTTACCGCTCGATTGTTCATTTTGATATTCGTGATAATAAGATTTGGCTACAACAAAATTTAACGGAATTGAATCCAGCAGAGGATTTAATTTCAATGGGTGTTAAGAGGGAGGATATTGTTTTGGGACTGCAACCACCTTATAAACGGCCTTATACTAATTATGGTACTTAAAACAAATTCTCCTTGTCCCCTTGTTCCAAGGCTTTGCCTTGGAACACAATATCTAAGGCTCTGCCTTAAAGTAATGCTATAACTGTGGTGAGGTTGTTTTTAGTAGTGAAACGGCAGAAAAAATCAGAATTTTACTACAGCACAAGGCTCAACCCGATAAATCTATTCAAGTTAATGTTTTTGCCTATCAATAAACTCTAGGGATAAAAAACCAATGAAAGTATCAATCAAATCAGGGATAGCGGTTGTCGTCATTACCGGGATGATGGGATTATCGGGAGTCATGTTAAACCCAACAGTGGGACAAACAACTTTAGCACAGCAATCAGAGTCTAGTGTAGCTAATAGTTCCTCAATTGAAGGAAAGTTAGATAGCAATAGCCAAACCATGGAAGATGAGAGTTATTTCAATGTCCATACTTTTCAAGGAAAAGCAGGAGAACCGTTAATTATTGATTTGACTAGCAAGGATTTTGATGCTTATATCATTTTGGTTGACCCCAATAATAACAAGATTGCCGAGAATGATGATGGGGGAGATGAGAATAATGCCAGAATTGTCTTGACTCTACCTGTAACGGGAACTTACACCCTTATTGTCAATTCAGCTAAAGCAAAAGAATCCGGTAGTTACGTCTTGAGTTGGCGGGAAGCAACGGAAAGAGATATTGCCTTAGCCGAAGCAGAGAGGCTAAATCAGCAAGTTATTCAACTGTATCAGCAGGGGAAATATAACGAGGCGATTCCTCTAGCAGAACAAGCTTTAGCTATTCGTAAAAAGGTACTTGGAGACAACCATCCCGATACCGCACAAAGTCTCAACAATTTGGCAGAACTTTACACAGTTCAAGGAAGATACAGCGAAGCCGAACCCCTCTACAAACAAGCCTTAGCTATCATCAAACAACAATTAGGAGACAACCATCCCTATACCGCCACCAGTCTCAACAATTTGGCATTACTTTACCAGTCTCAAGGAAGATACAGCGAAGCCGAACCTCTCTACAAAGAAGCCTTAGCTATCAGGAAACAACAATTAGGAGACAACCATCCCGATACCGCCGCCAGTCTCAACAATTTGGCAGAACTTTACAGAGTTCAAGGAAGATACAGTGAAGCCGAACCCCTCTACAAACAAGCTTTAGCTATCTGGAAAAAACAATTAGGAGACAACCATCCCTATACCGCCACCAGTCTCAACAATTTGGCAGCACTTTACCAGTCTCAAGGAAGATACAGTGAAGCCGAACCTCTCTACAAAGAAGCCTTAGCTATCAGCAAACAACAATTAGGAGACAACCATCCCGATACCGCCACCAGTCTCAACAATTTGGCAGAACTTTACAGAGTTCAAGGAAGATACAGCGAAGCCGAACCTCTCTACAAAGAAGCCTTAGCTATCAGCAAACAACAATTAGTAGACAACCATCCCCTAACCGCACTAAGTCTCAACAATTTGGCATTACTTTACCAGTCTCAAGGAAGATACAGTGAAGCCGAACCTCTCTACAAACAGGCTTTAGCTATCAGGAAACAACAATTAGGAGACAACCATCCCGATACCGCACAAAGTCTCAACAATTTGGCAGCACTTTACCAGTCTCAAGGAAGATACAGCGAAGCTGAACCTCTCTACAAAGAAGCCTTAGCTATCATCAAACAACAATTAGGAGACAACCATCCCGATACCGCCACCAGTCTCAACAATTTGGCATTCCTTTACCAGTCTCAAGGAAGATACAGCGAAGCCGAACCTCTCTACAAAGAAGCCTTAGCTATCATCAAACAACAATTAGGAGACAACCATCCCGATACCGCCACCAGTCTCAACAATTTGGCATTACTTTACCAGTCTCAAGGAAGATATAGCGAAGCCGAACCCCTCTACAAACAAGCCTTAGCTATCTGGAAACAACAATTAGGAGACAACCATCCCGACACTGCCACCAGTCTCAACAATTTGGCAGCACTTTACCAGTCTCAAGATGATATTCCTCAAGCCATTAACCCACATTCCGCACCCTCAACTGTCACATAAGCTGTCCCCCGCCAGAGACTTGAGTAAAAATACTTAGCTGGTGAAGGTTTTCTCGGTGGCCGCTAGGGGGGCTTTGAGACCCTA
>SFCA01000266.1:0-45339 GCA_007095475.1 Microcystis aeruginosa Ma_QC_C_20070703_M131
AAGACTACTCCCCAAGCGTAAATTTCTGTGTGTCCCACAGTATTTAATTGTTTTTCGCTCTTACCATGTGGACTTACGATGAAAGCTTTTGTACCAGTGATGGTTAGAGATTTAGGGATGACGGAGTGTCGCTTGTTTCCTGCGTTCCCAAAGTCAACGACTCAATTTAATGCTAACATAAAGTCGCCCTAAAGGGCGAGGTTTTCAACCCAAATTTTTGATAATACTCCATCAGTGACTCCGTTTTAGAGAGGCGATCGTGCAAATTACGCTCAAGGAAAGAATCGAATCCATACAGGTGGGGAGTATCTCAGCACTGGCTTTCCTGGTTCCCTATCTGCTATTTTTAACTGTTGATCGACTATTGTTAGGGGAATCGCTCACACTAATTGGCGCTTTTGTCAAGATATCCGGGGCGATAATTAGCGGATTTCTCTTCGGTGTCACCTATCGTTATGTCGTCCGTAACGACGATAATCCCCATCTCAAAGATGGTACAGTGGCAGCTTTTGCCCTAGTCCGCGGCCTAGTTCCCCTACAATTATCCACAGACTTGATCGCTGACGCTTGGCAATTAAGTCTCTTTCTGGGAGAGAGCTTTATCTGTTTTTTATCCTGTCGTCTGCTCTTGGAGTTGACTAAGCTGCGCCAGTAACCGATCATCTTTTTGGCTATCAGGAGACAGTATTCAGGAGACAGGATACTCCGAGACAGGAGATTATTTTTATTTATTCTCCCTGCTCTAGCACTCCCCATCTCCCTACCTCCCAATTGATAATTCATAATTGATAATTTATAATTCTCACACCCTATGGCTATTTGTATTCCCGTTAATTTACCCGATCGCTCCTATAACATTCTGATCGACAAGGGCAGTTTAGCTAATCTCGGTGGAGAAATGAGCCAGTTAAGCTTAGGTAAAAAGGTTTTATTGGTTTCTAATCCCGAAATTTTTGACTATTACGGACATACAGCCGTTAATTCCCTAGAAAAAGCGGGATTTGTCGTTTTTACTCATCTGATCCCCGCCGGCGAAAATTATAAAACCCTCGATGCGATCGCCCAAGTTTATGATAGCGCCCTCGCTCACCGGTTGGAACGTTCCTCGACTATGGTTGCCCTCGGTGGTGGTGTAATCGGGGATATGACGGGATTTGCGGCAGCCACATGGTTACGGGGCGTTAATTTTGTCCAAGTTCCCACCACCCTGTTAGCGATGGTGGATGCTTCCATCGGGGGTAAAACTGGTGTCAATCATCCCCAGGGCAAAAATCTGATCGGGGCGTTTTATCAACCGAAATTAGTTCTGATCGATCCTGACGTGCTTAAAACTCTACCCGTGCGAGAATTTCGGGCTGGAATGGCAGAAGTGATTAAATACGGTGTAATTTGGGATGCTGAGTTATTTCAACAGTTAGAAGACTCGGACAATTTAGCTAGTTTTTCTCAGATCGATGGCGAGCTATTGCAAACAATTATTACAAAGTCTTGCCAAGCTAAAGCAGATGTGGTAGGCAAAGACGAAAAAGAAGCGGGTTTGCGGGCGATCTTAAACTATGGTCACACGATCGCCCACGGCATTGAAAGTTTAACGGGATATACTAGCGTTAACCACGGGGAAGCGGTGGCCATGGGGATGGTGGCGGCAGGAGCGATCGCAGTTAAACTGGGAATGTGGACTGCCGGGGAAAATCAACGTCAAACCGATTTAATCGAAAAAGCCGCCTTAGAAACCCATATTCCGCCTTTAAATGCCGATGAGATGGTCAATGCTCTCACTGCCGATAAAAAGGTTAAAGATGGCCAAGTTAGATTTATTTTACCAACGGCAATCGGCCAAGTCACCATTAGCGATCGAGTCACCCCCACCCTGGTGCGCGAGGTGTTATCACCAACCGAATCCAGGCAGTAAAAGCTTTTTCAATTGTTGCATCGCTTGTTGCGTAACATCCCGGTATTTTAAATCTCCCACGAGAATACGTCCCATCAGTTGACCGGCGATCGGGCGTTTAACGGCGACACTGTAGGCTATTTGGGTAAATTGATAGAATAAACCGGCTAATTTGGCCGCTAAAGCCATATCTTCCCCCCATTCTTCCCGAATTATCCGACTATAGCCTGCTAAAGCCTGATTATCTCCGGCTAAAGCTCGATTGATCGCCTCGGCTGCCTTAACTCCCGTCAAAATTGCCGGACGGATACCCTCACCGATGAGCGGATCGAGAATACCCGCCGCTTCTCCTGTAATTAGGGCATTTTGGGCGTGTAGCGGTTGATTTCCATTCCAAAGGGCTAAAGCATACTCACTATAGCGATAATCCTCTAAATTCCAGCTTTTTTGACGGGCATAATTTAACAGTTGTTTTTTCAGATCCTCGGATTTGATGCTGCCCTTAAAACAAGCACCACTAATTGTGTAACCATTAGACTTGGGAAAAGCCCAGATATAGCCATTTTTTAGGGAACCAAAATCAAAAAAAGCTTTTTGGGGTGGAATAGTCGCCTCTGGGTTAGTAATTTCGAGAATAGCCCCGATCGCTTCGTTTTTCGCCGGTAATCCCAACCAGCGACTGGTATTGCCCTTAACACCATCGGCAGCAATCAGATATTTGCCTGAAAATGTTCCTTGGGATGTGGTAACTTGCCAGTGATCTTGGACGAATTTGATCTGGGTAACTTCGCTGTTATCTTGGATGGTTGCCCCGACTGCGATCGCCTGTTGACCTAAAAAATCATCGAAATGATCCCTTTGTACCATCCACATCGGTTCTAGCATATTTAACTTAGTGGTGACGGCATCCCCCTGTTTCCAAGTAAACTGTACTTGCGTGACGGTATTCTCGATCACGGGGGTAAAGTCAAAATCAAACCACTGCTTAATTGCCGGGGATACCCCCCCACCACAGGGTTTATAACGGGGTAATTTAACTTTATCGAGGATTAGGATCGATCGTCCCTTTTTAGCTAGATGATAACCCGCCGTCGCTCCTGCTGGTCCCGCACCGATGATAATACAGTCAAACATTTGTACTAATTTAAGTCGTTGAACAAATTTATAGACAATTTACGCTATTTTGGGCAACTTGTGTTGAGTCTGGTTTTTTGTCCCTTCCTCAGTCGGTTGAGCTTGCCTCTCTAGGTTCTAGCTGATTTATACCGCAATTTCCCAGAGAAGCTAATCTCTGGCTTTTTTGACTAATTGATCAATCTTCACCTGATCAATCGTATAATCAAAAAAACTATAATGACTCGATTATATTATGAAAATTGTTTCTATTAAAATAAAAAACTATCGTATGTTTAAAAATATACACATAAGAGATATTCCCCCTTTTTGTGTGATTATTGGAGCTAACGGCACGGGAAAATCTACTCTATTTGATATTTTTGGTTTTCTGCGAGATGCCCTCAAAAACAACATTCGCCAAGCCTTACAAATTCGCGGCGGTTATAGAGAAATTATCACTAGAGGTCAAGAACAGGAAGATATTGAAATCGAGCTGCAATTTCGCATGAAAATCTTAGATACAGAACGTCTGGTTACTTATCAAATCATAATTGGACAAAACAATAATCGCCCCGTTATCAAACGCGAAATACTTCGCTATAAACGGGGTGAACACGGTAAACCTTTTCATTTTTTAGATTTTCAACTTGGTCAAGGATATGCTATCACCAACGAAGAAGATTTTAGTAAACCGGATAAAGAACTCGATCGAGAAGAACAACAGCTAGAATCTAACGATATACTAGCAATCAAAGGATTAGGACAATTTCAACGTTTTAAAGCCGCTACAGCCTTTCGTTCTCTGATTGAAAATTGGCACGTTTCTGACTTTCATATTAGCGAAGCTAGAGGAAGTAAAGAAATATCTTATGCTGAACACTTATCCCCCACTGGCGACAATATAGCTACAGTTGCTCAATATATTTATCAACAATATCCCAAAATTTTTCAGCAAATTCTCGAAAAAATGAAACAACGAGTTCCGGGTATTTCTTCTGTGGAAGCCAAAGAAACCGAAGACGGTCGCTTGATTTTACGTTTTCAAGATCAGGCCTTTAAAGACCCTTTTATTGATCGCTATGTTTCTGACGGGACTATGAAAATGTTCGCTTATTTAATATTACTATTCGATCCCAATCCTCATCCCCTACTCTGTGTCGAAGAACCAGAAAACCAACTTTATCCTACTTTATTAAAAGCACTAGCCGAAGAATTCGCCCACTATAGCTATCGGGGGGGTCAGGTATTTGTTTCTAGCCACTCCCCCGATTTTATCAATGCGGTTCCACTAGCTAGTATTTTCTGGCTAATTAAATCCCAAGGTATCACCCAAATCCATAGGGCTGCCGATAACGAAATCCTCAAAAACTTAGTAGCGGAAGGCGATTTACCCGGCTATCTTTGGAATCAAGGCTGGTTTGAAGGAGTAGAACCCTAATGAACTATGATATCGTATTTTTGCTAGAAGAGTCATCTATAGAAAATGTGTTAGACGAACTTTTGCCTAAACTTATTCCCCCAGAAATCAGCTATAAATGTATTAGTCATCAAGGTAAACAAGACCTAGCCAAATCTATTCCTAGAAAACTCAAAGCTTTCAATAAATCTAGTCCCAATACCAAATTTATTATTGTTCACGATCAGGATTCCCACGACTGTCAAAAACTCAAAAAAGACCTAGGGGAAATTTGTCAAAATGCCAGTGATGCTCAAGTCTTAATTCGGATTATTTGCCATGAATTAGAATCTTGGTTTCTGGGAGATTTAGCAGCGGTAGCCAAGTCGTATAATTTAAATAGTCTCGGCCAAAAACAAAATAAAAGTAAATACAGAGAACCGGACCTGCTTAACTCGGCCAAACAAGAATTAAAAAAGCTAGTAAAAGAGTATTATGCAGGAACCCACTCTAAACAGATTGCCCCCCATCTTTCCCTAACTGAAAATAAATCCCGTAGTTTTCAAACTTTTATCCAAGGTATCAAAAATGTTGTGGAAATGATACAACGCCCCAATCCGAACCCGAACTAAAATAGACCTCGACCTAATATAATTAAAAGCTTGTAAACTCCTATATATGTATTAGTCATCAAGGTAAAATTGAGTAACTTTACCTGATTATCTCTTGATTTTCCCCTCCCCCATAGTCCCCCTCTGAGTGGACTAGACTGTAGGGTATGATTGGGGGGAGTTAGTCTCAACTCCAGATAGGAGGCTTTCCCACTTTTCTTGATCTCCGCAATTATTTTGCCCACTGCTGTTATTGTATGTCTTGAATCCGCAAAGGTCCGTATAATTTAGCCAATAAAATTATTTTTCAATTAATCCAGATTCAGTTTTTTTCAGTAAATCTGAGGCAAATCTTTCACTAAATCCCACTAAAAAAGCACAGGAGAAGATAAATAAATCCTGACGGGCTTTGTTGGTTATTAAACTAGAAGAATTTTGATCCTGGGTAATCATAAAATCAATTTTAATCAACGTATTTGAGCTAATTAAACTAAAGATAAAAATACCGAAAATTAGACCAATTAAGGGTCTAAACAAACCAATAAAAAGAGGAATGAGGGGGTCGTCATATTTTTTGTCTGTAAAGTCGATAATTCTGAGTAAAATACTCGCAACACTTCCCAACACTCCTGCTGTTGCCGCATAAACTAAACCATAAAATATATGCCGATTAGGATTTATCGTATCACTTGATGATTTTAACTGTTCTGAATAACTACTAGAAGGAATGGGTACTGGGGAGTTTGCTTGAGGTAATGGTTTTGAAATAAGTGCCTCCTCTTGAGAGTGTTTCTGGTGTAAATTATCATCAAATATGTAAATTTCTTGAGCAGAAAATTTGAGGGCAATAATAGATAAAAAAGTTGTCATAGATAAACCTAAAAATATTTTGAATGGGACTGATCTTGTAGAATAGATAGAACTAAATCCATTTAAAATATGTCCCCATAAAAAATAGCGACTATGATTAATTTCCTTTTCTAGATTAATTCTGAATCCTCGAATAGCATCAACTCCGACTTTATTGGTTTTTGCCATGAGCAATATATATTTAATTTCCTCTAATAACAAAATAAATTTAGTTGGATCATTGTTAAAAATAAACCAACCAATTTTCCAGCTATTACTTTTTTTATAAATCAAATAATTCAGATGATGAATCTGTTGAACTAAGTTAGCGATTTCTAGTTGTAATTCAGGAGAAATTATCGGCAACACCTCTAATAAAATTTCCCTGATATCCGCATTTAATGCGTTAACATCGTCATTTTTTTTAACTGGAGTCGAAGTTATCATATTTTTGGGGACTTTTTAGATTGATTAATAGAATGAAAAGGCTATCTCTCCTGCGTATGCCTTCTGGAGACTAATTTAATTTTGTTGATACATACCGAGAAAACGGGTTTCTCCGAGAAACCCGTTTTCTACTTTTGCCTCTAGCATGGAGTTCCCCGCACTCGAGGTTGACCCTTCGGCTTCGCTCAGGGTCAACCCGTTGCAGGACTTTCTCTAGAATAGGGCGGGTTTTCTAGATTACTAAAATTCTAACATAAAGTCCCCCTAGAAGGAGGAGGTTTTAAACCCAGTTTTTTGATAAAACGTTTGACCCTGGATAATTGTGATATATTTGTTACATTTCGTTAGTTAAAATAAAATTATCCTTGGTTTGAGTTTTTGAATTTACCTCAAAATCCTCTACTCTTAAACAGCTATCTAATTGCTGCTGTAATATATTTGTATTGATAGCCTCCGTGCTAATTAATACCAATTGGGTAAAGGGTGGATTATTACCCCATTCTTCGCCTATTTCTAAGGTAATTCTCGGCCCCACTTGTTGCAAAATTACTCTTCTATTGGGATGTTCAACAGTAGATAAAAAACCCTTGGCTCGCCATACAGTTACGGGTAATTTCCCTAATATTTTTCCCAGGGTTAATAACTGAAAAGGGCGAACACTTTCATAACTCCAAGTATGAAAGTTATCAGAGTGATTAGATTTTAATTGACTAGATACAGAACGAACGGGAAATGAGTCCCTAAATCCTAATAATAAATCTAGGGAAACATCCCCATAACTCCCTTTTAACAAACGCACCCAAGGTGCTATTTTTTGGATAATTTGACTAGCATTAATTTCTGCTTTTTCATCAATCAAATCAATTTTATTGAGAACCACAATATCAGCAGCCGAAATTTGATCAATTAGCAAATCTTGATAGTTAATTTTTCCAGATGGTTCACAAATTTGGGGTAGATAGGTCGCATCAACTAGGGTAATAATGCTTTCCAAGCGAATTATTCTACTTAAAACTGGACGCTTTAGGGTTTGTAACAGGGTATAAGGGTTAGCAATTCCACTGGCTTCAATTAAAATCTGATCTGGACGGAGAGATAGGATTTTGGGAAGAGAATTAACCAGATTATTTTGTAAATTACAACAAACACAACCTCCCTCAAGAGTGATTAGATCATCGTCTCTATTTTTAATTAACATCTGATCAATATTAAGACTACCAAAATCATTGACCAGTATGCCGAAACGGCGATCACTTTTACCCTTAAGAATGGAGTTAAGTAAAGTAGTTTTACCCGCACCTAAAAAACCCGTCAGCAGTGTTACTGGTGTCTTCCAGAGATTTGATGACAAAACCATTATACTTGTCCTCCCGATGGTTGTTTATAGATGACTCCCCGTTTCATCACAAAATCAACGTTACCAGTAACATTAATATCCTCAAAAGGATTACCCGGCATAGCGATAATATCAGCAAATTTCCCCACCGCTAACGCACCAATATTCGGCTGCATTAATAATTCAGCCGCTACAGTAGTTGCTGCTTTTAAAGCGCGTAAAGGAGTAATACCATTTTGAACCATCGCTGGAAACTCTTTCCAGTTATCTATATGAGGAAAAGTTCCTGCATCAGTACCAAAAGCAATCTTAACGTTACTTTTAGCTAAATTATCAGCACAAGCAATCAGTTGAGAGGCATATTTTTGATATTTAGCGTGTTGCCAAGGAGAACGATGTTGCCAATATTCAGGATTATTAGCATTGCGAGCTTTTTCTAAAACAGTGTATTGAGTTGGTACCAGATAAACTCCTTTCTCTTCCATCAATTGCAAAGTCTCGGAACTGGCAAGATTACCATGTTCAATGGAACGTACCCCCGCATTAACAGCACGTTGAACCCCTTCCCCTCCATAAGCGTGAGGACAAGCAGAAATACCGAAATCTTTGGCGGTACTAACCAGAATATTCATCTCCTCTTGGGAATAGGTGGTTTGACTCGGATCATCCGTAGGAGAGCTAAAACCCCCTGTGGCACAGAATTTAATCCAATCTGCTCCTGAGCGAATTTCTTCCCGTACTATGCGGATAATTTCTGCTGTTCCGTCTGCTACTTCAAATTTTTCTGGTCTGAACTGAAAAGCAACTAAAGAGGTAAAATCACCATGTCCTCCTTGGGCGGAAATCAGGTGAGGTGCTACCAATAGATCTGGTCCAATAATCCAGCCATTGGCGATCGCTTTTTTGAGATCGACGGTAATAAATTCTGGATCGGGACAACCCACTTCCCGTACAGTAGTAAAACCGTTCATTAACAGTATTTTCAGGGGATTTAAGCTATAAAGGGTCATTAATGGCACTGTCACCATATAAGGATTTTCTGGAATTGTAGGATCCCCTTCACAGAAGGTGATATGAACATGACAATCAATGAAACCAGGGGTAACGGTGTGTCCTTTTAGTTGAATAATTTCAGCGTTGCTGTGATCAACTGTTGTAGCGATCGCAGTGATATTCCCATTTTCGACGCGAATTTCCGTGGCACCAAGGGGATTATCAGCCAAACCATCCCAATATTGATCGGTTACGATTACATAATTTGGGCTAGTGGAATTAGTACCAGTCATCGTTGTTTCTCCTGTTGTTAATTTTTTCAGCGTTTTTATTAGTCTTGAGCTAGGCGATCGCTTAATATCTCGACTTCCACTGGATGAATAGGCCAATTCAAGTTGATAGTTAGCGAATCCGCTTTAATGGTTAGTCTTGATAGACATTCATAGTATGTAGCCAAATGGTATCCGTATCCGCGTTTTCTTGTGTACTACCTAACAAAATTTCAAAATAGGAACGACTATCATAGACATGACGAAGGATGTTACAACGTTCGCTGTCTTCAATTACATCAAAACCCGCCGTTTTATTCGGTATTAAAGTAATCGACTGCATCCCATTATCAGCGGCAAAGCAGAGACGAATATCTAAGGGACTTCCCAACCAAGAGGGATCATCAAAACCAAAGACAGAAAATAATCTAGCATTGGCAACCACTAGAGGTATATTGTAGGGTTTAAACTCAAAAGGAATAGCTCCCATATCGGCTTCACCCCGTCTGTCTCCGACAAAATCGCAGGGAAAGTTATTAAAATTCCATAAAAAAGATCCATCCTCATCTTTGACGGTGATAGTATAGCTTTCTTTGCATCGGTATAGAACCATAGATTGATGACCTCCTTGAATATTTAATTAAGTTTTGTTGATGAAAGAGCTTGTTAGGTTGATTGAGGAAAGTTTGGTTTTTTTTTCTCACACCAACCAACTGGTACTATAGCGTCCTATTCGCTTAATAACCCGTTTGGGAATCGACTTCTTCAGTCACAATACCAGCGACGGCCCAACCGACGGCAACTGGATCCTCTGTCACCACACCAAAAACCAAGGCGGCGGCGGAAACAAGATCGCCCATCCAGGGATCATGCACACCACTAGACACGACATTGGGGACTAACATCCCATTCTCAGGAAGATTTGACTTGGGATTATAAGCGGCTAGGGTACTCAGGAAAACACCACATGAACCAGTTGCACACATATAATTCAGATTGGCATCAGCAATGATCGCCCAAGGGGACCCTGAGATGGTTTGATACTGTTGTGGGGCATTGCCTACCGTGTTACTACTGACATCAACAACCCAGATACTGCCCATAGAGGAATTAGAGGGGACGGGCGGAGCCGTGGCAATAAAGATTGCTCCCTTTGGATAATATCCCGGATCTGCATTACCGGCGTTTGGTGAGTAGGCCAAAGATAAAATGGCCTGGTCACTGGGTACTGTCCAAATAACAGAGTTCAAGGAGCCATAGTTCCCATAGTCCATATAGTTTAAACTGTATCCGGTTGACCAGTAAATGCCCTCTGGTCCTTTACAAATACCAGTTGCAATTGCAGTACCTTCAAATGCCCCGGTGGGACAACTGAAAAGGTGAGGAGTTGAAGATGGGTTCTGAGCATTGAACATAACCCACGTAGCTTCTTTCACACCGCCGAGTAACAGACAATCGTAATTAGTTAGCGTGTTCGCAGGGAAAAAGGTCAGAGATATGGGCGCTCCAGACGGTTCATAATCTCCATCTCCGTTATAAGATGTGTTTGAACCCACATAAGACAAGCTCGGCTTGCCGTCAGAAGACCAAGTGACTGAATACCAGTAGAGGTTGCCATTAGACGCTGCCACGTAAAGAAGGCTTTCGGGGAAATAATAGAAAAGTCTGGCAATTGGCGCATCGGGTTGTTTTTCCGAAGCGATCTGAGTCGTGACATTACTACTTGTGAAGTGGCTGCCTCCAGTAGCGGGATTAATGCTATTAAGCCAAATATTCTCGTCTTCAGATCCGTACACAAAATAGTAAGGTGGTGAATAGTCAGTGTTGCTGTAATCAAGCAGAAACTCAATAGCAGTGGTACTGGCACCATTATTATCAAGATTACTCACCCCCCCTAAAGTATAACTTGGTGGGGTTGGATTCGGTGAAAATTGCCCAACCGAGATCCCACTTTGGTAAGCAGCGACGACAAAAGTATAGTTCTTATATTCACCAGCAGGAATAGTGATTGCCGAAATACATTGAGTGTAGGGAAAAGACATGATTATCTCCTTTTGAGTTGAAATTAAAGGGAATTACTTGAGAGGTCAGAAGTAAATAATTTAATTATTTTCCCTTTCTGTTCCTCCCCATTTAGAGTCGTGCCGATTCCCACTGCCGACTGTATCAGAGATTTAGGATAACTAGGCTCAATTAGGGGCGATCGCCTATCTAATGGCAGTTACCATAGGGGTAAGTTATTTGCCCGTCGATACCCTTTTAAAATGTTTAAAGGGACTCCATTAATGAGAGCAGAAAAATTATTGACATTGGTTTCTAGTTGTCCGGTGCTAGTATTGACACGATTCCACCAATCAGTGGCAATAATGTTAGATTTGATGCCATTTAAACCAGCGAAAAAGCTAGAGAGTTCTTTAGGCACATTAGCTGGTACTCCATAAGCACCTTCATAATTATACTGAGCCATTAATGACCAGAGAAAATTATTAGGTTGGTTGATATCGTCAATTTGTTGTTGTAAATAACTCTGCACGTCTGACCAAAGAGTTACACTTGTACCACACCAATATTGTTTAATAGAACTGCTCCAAAAGGGTGTATTTTGTGCTAACCAATCAGACATACTATCAGGAAATTCTAGAGAACCAACTACAACTCGGCCAGTAGTTTGCCAAAGGTCTTTTAAGGGTTGAGAAATACCAGAGGGCGGAATTAATTTATCCTGTCCAATAGTGTTGATAATCAGATTAGATAAATCTTGATAGGTTTGGCTTGTCCAATTTCCCTCAAAATCATGTAAGTCAAGAATAACAAATTCTTGGGGATTATCAGCTAAAAATTGCGTTACTTGATTGAGAAAATCTACTAAAGTCAGGGGGAGAGCAAAACTCCCGTGACACATAACAAATTGATTATCCCCTGAGCCACTACTAAGCATTAATCTGAGATCAAGGGCACGAATACCTTGACTAAGTTGCTGATTGATGTTTTGGTATTGAGTTTGTACCCATGATTGGCTAATACTACCAGCGCAATAAGTTGAAGCATCGTGAGTGCCTGGCAGGGTTAACTCATTGAGACAAAGGTTTTGAATACAAGGGGCAAATAATTCCATCCAATTATTAGCCCAGTGTAATACGGAAGGACGTAACACACTTTGATCATCTGCTAATCCGCCACTGCCATAATTAGGGGTTGGATAGGGACTAATTGGGCTTTGGGTATTACTAGGGAAATAACCAAGGGCGATCGTTACTACTCCATCATGAATCCATCCTACAGCAGATGTATTAGTGGTATCTGGAGTAGGATAAACAAAAAGACCATTGGGAATATTTTGCCATTCAACTAAAACCCCATAACCTGCTTCTGAGGGGACAGGCGTTGATAGTCCGTGAACTCCACTCTTTTTAGCACTAATTGTAAAGTTAAAGTTACTTACCCCCTCAAGGGTATATTCAACATCACCCGCATCATCTATACTGTCATGACCTACTGTTTCTTTAAACTCAGCATAAAATTGAGTAAAGGAATTAGGACTAATCTGAGAAGATGGCTCCCACTCCATCTGGTAACTGTGGGATTTTACTTGATTGATGTTATATGGCGTAGCGTTGACAATTTGTATGTGAAATCCAGCACCCATAATAATTTTCTCCTTGATGAAGATGAGTATTGTTGACTTTTTAAAGTCGTTAATTGAGTTACAGTTAAAGAGAATTACTTGAGAGGTCAGAAGTAAATAATTTAAATATTAGCCCTTTCTGTACCTCAACATTTACAGTCGTGCCGATTCCCACTGCCGACTGTTTAGCGATAGAATAATTAGCTTAACTTAGTGGCAATATCATCTAAATCTTGCTCTGTTAGCGTGAGAGAATCAGCCACATTTTCCGTCAGCGGCCAGTCAATTTCCAGAAGATTGAAATAAGCTTGGATATGCTGAAAATAGGCTTCTTGCAGAAATTGCTTCAGAGGGTTTGGTTGTGGTTGAGAAAAAACGCCACATTCACCTTTCATGGCAAAAGTGCTGGGATTTAAGGCGAGATAATTACAGTTTTTCACTTTCTGAATTTGACTATTAACTAATAGTGCAATTCTCGAAGATTTAGGAATATTACAAGATTGATACAAGGTAGGAATCTGCTGTAATTGCTGAATATTCCAAGCATGGGGAACAATATCCAAACTATTCCAGAGGCGGCTGCTTTGATTGAGACCTGGCTGCGTATTTCCGTAGTAATCAGAAAAGGTTTGATCCCCTGGAGTTGCTCCCGCAGAAAATTGGGTATTGACGGTGATTTGTTTACCAGTATGGTTCCAAGTTGCTTGATTTTCGTACAGCCATAATGCCATTACTGGAGATAATGCTCCGCCTAAACTATGGCCGGTGGTAATGATTTCAATAGGTTGGTCAGATTGGCTGGGAATTTCCTGGGTCAAAAATTCTAACAGGGAGCGGTTAGAGGTATCTTTCAGGTTTTGCAGAATAGTAATTCCGGTATTTGTTCCTTCCGAAATTTTTCCGCGTTCGGGGAATTGCGTTGACCAGGAAACCATGTTATGGGTAGCAGCATCCTCCTGTAACCAGTCAAAAACTGATTTCGGATTCGTAGCGGCGATCGCCACTACATATTGAGGGTTATTGGTTTCGGCATTTTCTCCCTTCGCCACATACATAATATTATCCCAGTTCTGATTTTTAGGATCATGATAATAAATAACAGGACCCCAAAGAATTGTCCATTGACCAATTTTTCCTTGCACCGTAGGATTGGCTAAATCGGAAATAACTTTCTCGCTATTACTGATATTAGCGAACATGGAAAGACAGAAAAGCGTTTGTTGTTGATCGTAAGTAGGCATTGAAATTTTCTCCAATTGTCAATTGATTAGGCGTATCTTAGATAAATCTAGGTAATTGTCACAACACAAATTTCACAAAAAAGGGATGACCGCTCTTTTTAACTTGATTAAGTTGACCCCAATTTACCCCATCATTAGAGGCGTAAAAATTAGCACCAGAACAGCTATTTGAGGATAAACCTGTAGGACAAGCATAGTCAAAAGTAAGAGAGTTACCCCCTACTTGGGAATAGACTGCACTCCCTTGAGTGCCATATAGTCCGGGAGCATCTTGTAACCAGAACTTGACCTGTTCTCCGGGGTTAATCTGTTGAGGAGGACTGACAACATAATAACCGTGTTCATTAGTTGCAGGTTTAGTTAAGGTTAAGGTTGACTTTCCCTGAGTGTTATCAATACTAACATAACAGGAATAATCCATTGACATCGAGGAAATTACTGAGTCCGGCGGGGCAGCAAAAGGAACAATTTGATAAGAATTATTCTGCTTTATTACTTGACAAACATTACTTTGGCAGGTATCTGTATCAATCACAGCAAAAGTAAAGGTTTGTGGGGGAACATCGGGACTGGAAGGACACTCAAACCCATCATTAACATATTGAACAAAGCCATTAGTTATACCTAATTTCGGAGCGTGGGTATGTCCTAAAACGATTAAATTTGAGTTGGATTCTAAAGCGGATTGTTGAGCAAACCAAGCAATATAAGTTCCACTTAAATCAGCGATCGCCGATTTGCCCGTAATCATTTCACCATTAGTACCTCCTCCCCAATCAGCAATCCACTGATCTTGTAAACCACTATATATCTGTTTAGCATCTGCCATAGTTTTTGTTTGGCCATTCGCTAAAATAATCGGCTCATTTTCCGGTATTCCAGTTACTTTAATTATGTAATCAAGCACGGCACTGACTAAGTTACCTGAAGTAATGAGAGAACCAACCGAGGAAACCAAACCACTTAAATCGATTCCGTTAGGATTACCTTGTCCCGATAAATCAGCAACAGTTTGTCCCGGAGTAAGGGTGTTGTTTAACATATAACCTATAGCTCGGGTAACAAAATGACCAACAGGTAAAGGACTCAGGGAAGATTGAAGATCGGGAGCATTAAACATGGTAAAAATGTTACCATGAGTAAAAGCCATTTTTTGTCCATTGCTAGAGGTGACATAATAAATCGTATCTGAACAATATTTGATCTTGTAATTAGCTGAGTTTTGAATGTTATTTAAGTCAGTTTGAGTGACATTCATGTCATGGTTTCCATTGACATAAGTTACATTCCCTTGGAGAGCAGTTAAAGCTTGACTTAACTTTCCCGTTGCTCCAAAAATATTAGGATTGGCGTTAATTATATCAACGGTAGCCGGAGGAGTAAAATTAGGCGGATAAGTCCAAAAGTCGAACAGATCACCAAGTAAAATTAGCTCCTGAATAGAGTCAGCGTTATCAATCACATAATCTAGAATCGCTGACAAATACGGTTCATGAAAACTTTTTTGATACCAATTAGTAGGGACATTCGTGCCAATATGTACGTCACTTAAGACAACAATTTTATTCTTTGCCATGATAGATTTTCTCTCCTTGTCAAAAAGTAGAATGGTTGATATTCCTAGAGCAAAATTTATATAGTATAGGGCATAACATCAATGTATAGATACCTGCCCGTCAAGTCAATTATCCAAAGATTAAACTTAGGTTAAAATTAACCATTGAGGCACACCGCCTTCCTTATCAATGTAGGTAATATCTTGGTCAATGCCAATGCCATTAACTGGTTCACCAACGTAAGACTGTACCATTTGATAACTACGAACCGCCACCGGGGGAACGGTACTTTTAGTGGATAATAACAACATACATACACACTTCCCCCCCTGTCAAGTGCTATCCCTTATAGAAATCTTTCTTAACAACTTTGTCAGTAAGCACTCCAACCATTATCCTGTTTTGATTGCAGTTTTTTCTTTGTCATTAAGGGTGTCAACAAGGAATATTACAGATTGTTAAACGAGTCTTGAAAGCCCTGTGCTACAAAAGTTTGAAATGTTAAGAAAGATGTGACTAATGGACAGAAGTGGCCGAGACCAAAAATCAACAAATCTTGACATTGTCCTTCTCAGGCGACCAATCCTCTTCCTTGTTCCAAGGCTCTGCCTTAAATCTGCTTGCGATCAAGTGAAGCAATTTCTAATACCAAATCCGCTTGATAAAATCTAGGTTCGTAAGGGGGTGAGGAGTGAAGAGTGAGGAGTTATACCCCCACATTCTTCACTCTTAACTCTTAACTTCTAACTCCTAACAATACCCTCTTTTTAAAGCAGGATTTGGTATAAGCTAGGTAGTTAAGGAAGTAAATCCTCAAGGTTGTAGGGACAAGTAGTTGGCAGATTTAGGTCATATTTGGCTAGGACAATTTCGACAGCATCCTGATAGATTTCAGAAAAATCTTTTTCGAGTTTGGGTTTCATTGAAGGACTTAGCCGTCGTTTAATATTCTTCCTAAAAGCTACCATTTCTGAGCGCCAGTGACGATCGCACTCAGGTCGGTTAGCATAGTCTATTTTTAAACGATGTTCAATCTCTCTCATCAACAGACTAGCAACCGCACTGTAATCACTGCGTCCCAAGGCTTCGATCTCCTCAATGATGTTTTCCCAGTCCAATTCCTGGAAATTTTGCTCTCTTAAAGCTTGAGCTTGTTCGATTGTCCATTGATAGAAATCTGTCTCGTAAATCCGATCATTTGTTATCTGACTCATGGATTAAATAAACCCCAATAATCATTCTTTAGTTGTTGCCAAAATCTCAACCCTTTTCCCCGTTCCCTTTTTCAAGCATCAGTTTAGCATACTAGGTTCGGTAGAGCTATTTTGGTTCTTCGTTACTTGGTCTAGTTCGATCGGGTGACATAAATCGACTAAATCCTTTAAATCCTTATCTAGCAAGAGTTCTATTGATTAGTTCGTTCTAGAGCAAAAACAATTGATAAAAATCGCAGCAATGTCTTTCTCTATAAGGATTTCATCTCTTATAACCCCGCCCATTGCATAGCACAAACCGAAGAAGCATAATTTTCTCCTTGATGAAGATGAGTATTGTTGACTTGTTAAAGTCGTTAATTGAGTTACAGTTAAAGAGAATTACTTGAGAGGTCAGAGAAGTAAATAATTTAAATATTAGCCCTTTCTGTACATCAACATTTACAGTCGTGCCGATTCCCACTGCCCACTGTTTAGCGATAGAATAATTAGCTTAACTTAGTGGCGATCACGCTATCTCAATGGAGCGAGAGGACTCCCGTTAAACCGCGTAGAATCGCCACCAGAATGAAACTAACGCGGTAGCATTTCCACTTTCGGGGAGTTTTGGTTCTCGACGTATTTTTTTAGTTGTTCGACGGTAACGCCGCCACAACTAGCCACGAAATAAGCTCCCGTCCAAAAATAAGGTTTATTGTCGAAATACTTTGCCGCCAAATCCGGAAATTCCTTTCTAATTAAGCGACTACTAACTGTTTTAAGATTAGCAATTAACTTGGATAAAGCGATGTCAGGCTTGTAATCAATAATCAGGTGAACGTGATCTGATTCACCGTTGAAATCAAGCAACGCGCTTTCCCATTTTGAAAGCGTTGACGTAAAGATATCCTTAAGTCGGGCTAAGATTTCATTGTTAATAGCTTTTCGTCGGTATTTGATGACGAATACGACGTGAGCGGTAAGTCTATAAACAGAGCGAAATCCATGATGGTAATCAGTTGACATATTAGACGGTAAATGTTATAATCTAATTGTACATCACGCTCGCGAACGACAGTGATAACGCTGACCTACCAGTACAAACTAAAGGTAAACCGGCAACAGCAACGAGAGATCGTCCACATTCTCGATGTTTGTAAGAGCGTTGACAATTACGCGCTGGCGGAGCGAAAAGACTGGCTAAACTCTCGAAAGTCTCTTGCGGATCGCTGTTCGTTAGTTTCCGAGTATATAATTTCCGCAGATGAACCTTATCCAAATTACTTCGTTCAAGCTAAAAATCTAACGGAAGCTAAAAAATTCTCTCCGATATTAAAGACGGTTAACGCTCAAGTCTTACAGCAAGTCTTAAAAACTGTAGATAAAGCTTTAAAGACGCTTGAAACATAAAGTCAAAGGCTCGAACAATTGGTTAAAACTCCAAGATAAGATAACAAGATTACATGAAAAAGTATCTAATACTCGTAGAGATTGGCATTTCAAGTTAGCTCATTACCTTTGTGATATTGCTGATAACATCTTCGTTGAAGATATTAACTTCGTTTCCAGGTCTAGGGGTATTGTTAGAAAACAATCTCTGGATTCGGGCATTGGTAGTTTTATTAACGAGATACTACCATTTGTTGTTTGGAAACGGGGGAAATATTATCTTAAGGTTGATAAAAACGGAACTTCCCAGGAGTGTCCTAATTGTGGTGTGTTCACTGGTAAAAAAGCGTTATCAGAAAGAGTTCACCGGTGCGATTCTTGCGGCGACATTGAACCAAGAGATACGGCATCGGCGAAGGTAATCGAGAACCGAGGAAAAAATGCGGTCGGGCTGACCGTGTTAGAAAACGCTTGCGGAGGCGGTCGGTTGGGGGTCGTTCAGTTAAACCTGTTTGATCTAGTCAAGAGCCTAAGAACCAAGAATCCCCCGCTACACCGCGCGAGCGGTTAGCGGGGGAGAGTCAATTTGCGCCCAAAAATATTCCCCCCGGCAGAACCGAGGGGAAAGTGGGGAAAAACCGCTAGATTAGCAGTTTAAGGCTAAGTCTTGGGATTCTTTTTTCAAGAGATTAACGAGGGTTTCGTCACCATTCTCTTGAGCGATTTGTAAACGACGTTCCAGACGAAGACGAATATTGTTCAGATGGATGCTAGAAAGGGTTTCCTCTTGGACAACAACAGGGGGTTTGACAACGGGCAACGGACAAGTGTTGGGGATGACTTGCCCGGTAAGATGAGGACGGGTGCTGTAGGCAACTCCACGATACTGACGATGCAGTTTCGGTTCTAATTGGAGCATATGGCGAGGATAATGGTGATTCCAGTCTTGACCTCGGTATTTACCCCCGATATCTCCAGTCTTCATCTCCAAGGGGAGAGAATCCCTTTCGTACTTAACTCCTCGATAGGCTAACGTCATATCACCGACTCCCTGCAATGCTTTAAAGTTACTTTAATCCCCCTTGTCGTCCCCATTTAGGGACAACAAATGAAAAGATCTTAATTCTTATTCTGTATCTATTTTTACATTTTGTTAAGGAAATTGAAAAAACTTTATAAAAATTTAATATTTTCTAGTTGACCATAGTATCCTTGTCTAACTGGGCTTGGTCGCCCGCCAAAGGAGCCTCTAGGGGTTTGATGATTAATTTGGGTTGCTCGTCCTCATCAATGAGACGAATTTGAATTTGGGGGCCAGAGGCAGCTAAACGAACCACCATACCATCGACGAGGGCGGTTTTCTCGATCGGTTTGCCATTGAGAAACGTCCCATTTGCCCCTAAATTTTCCAATTCCCAATCATTGCGATCATTAAGGCGGATTTCTAAATGCCGCCTCGAAACCACAGCACTATAGAGAACTACATGATTATCCAGTGCCCTGCCGATGAGAATGGTTGATTGATCATTGCCAAATTGCCAATGTTGTAGGGGCGTGGCTTGACTGGGGTGTAAAAGAGTTAAAGTGATCACGGTGACTGTTGGCGGCAGGATAGGGGCGGTGGACAGGGTAAATCTTATTTGCTATCGAGATTCATCCTTGCCATTAAGTCTTAAATCCTAGCAATGAATATCTCTAGTTAATTGACTAAGCCCCTTCTATTGTCTCATACTTTCCCGTTCCCTCGGAACCGAACTCGCCCAGAAAATGTCGAAGCCTGAGCGTTCGACAAAAGCTCACGCCGAAGTCTCACGGCTGAAGCCTGACGACCGACTCCTAACCCCACCAACAAACTTTTTCAGCAAACCCTATCTGGGGGAAACAGAAGAAGGAGGAGAATGGCTGAGACTACCGGTGTTTGGGGTAATTTATTGCTTCGGAATCAAGGGGGGAATCGGAGCAGATAGTCTGTCAGCCTTTTTTCATCTACTGCGATTGCAAGAGCGCATTGGCTGTTCTGCCAGTGCATTGAGAGAACTCGGGGTGAAGATAAAAGAAAAAATGGCGTTGCTGAATCAAGATATGAATACCAACTGTGCATCGGATACAAAAGTTAGTTTGGGTCTAGGTTTTAAAAATCCCAGACAAGAAGATTCATATCTCAAATCAGCAACCCCTTAAATTGAAGATGGCTCCCGCCTTAATCCCCCTTAATTTCCCCTTAATAAGGGTAGGGTCGTTTCATTCTCTCAAATGTCATTCTCTCAAATCCTTATCTGGCTTGGAAGAAGACGGAAAAATCAGGGCAGAATTCGCTTACTAATAATTCTTCCCGTCTCATCGAGATCATAGACAATTGGGACTCCCGTGATTAACTCCAAACTGGGGACTTCTTCTGGGCTAAGATTTTCTAAGGTCATAATCATTGCCCGCAAGGAATTACCGTGGGCTGCTACCAAGACATTATCACCCTGTCGGACATGGGAGAGAATACGACTCTGAAAAAAGGGTGCAACCCGGGCGACGGTATCCTCTAAACTTTCACCTCCGGGAGGACGGGTAAAATAGGATCTACGCCATTCCTTAACCTGTGCCTCTCCGAATTTAGCGGCAGTTGCGGCTTTATTCAAACCCTGTAAATCGCCATAATAGCGCTCGTCGAGCGCCTGACTGGGAAAAATCGGCATTTCCTGACTGGGATCACCATCGTACCGATCCCAGCCGTGCCAATCAGGATCATCCCTATCGTGTTTAAAAATAGGGATTTTACCGGCGCGAATTTCATCACACTCAGTCAGACAAATTATTGCCGTTTCCATAGTGCGAATTAGGAGACTGGTAAAACAGACATCGATCGTGATCTTGGCTTCTTTCAGTTTACAGGCAGCGATCATGGCTTCAGCCCGACCGCGTTCACTTAAGGGAACATCGACCCATCCAGTGAATTTATTGGCCGCATTCCAAAGACTTTGGCCGTGACGAATTAATACAAGTTTTGACATGGGTTTTCTTGGGAAGTGGGGAAGTGGGGAAGTGGGGAAGTGGGGAAGTGGGGTGTGGGGTGTGGGGAAGTGGGGTGTGGGGAAGTGGGGAAGTGGGGTGTGGGGAGAATAAATAGAAATAATCTCCTGTCTCCTGTCTCCTGTCTCCTGTCTCCTGTCTTCTGTCTCCTGTCTTCTGTCTCCCGAATCCTGACTCCCGAATCCTAGAACTTAGGGAATCCTATGAATTTTGAGGAAATTGGTACCTTTAGTTTTCTGCATGGGAATTCCCGCCATAATCAGGATTTTATCGCCCGATTGCGCTAGATTTTTCTGAAGCAGAATTGATTCCGTTTGCTTTAACACATCCTCAAAGACAGACACCTGATGATCGAGAAGAATCGGGATCACACCCCAGACTAGATTGAGACGGTGATAGACTCGTTTGTTGGGAGTCATGGCAATGACAGGAACCGAGGGACGTTCCTTAGAAGCCAGTAGCGAAGTGTAGCCAGAGGTGGTAAAAGTGACAATATAACGGAGATTAAGGGTTTGATCGATCGCCACTAAAGCCTCACTGAGAGCGTGAGTTTCATCGGACTGATTGGGGGGAGCATTATCAAACTTCACATCCGCTTCCACATCATGGGCGATTTTGGCCAACATAGCCACAGCTTTGACGGGAAAATCTCCCACTGCTGATTCCCCCGATAACATCACCGCATCGGTTCCATCGATAATCGCATTAGCCACATCACTGGCCTCGGCCCGAGTCGGTCGGGGATTGTGAATCATGCTTTCTAACATCTGGGTGGCAGTGATGACGGGAATAGTTTTCATGTTGCAGAGTTTGATAATGCGTTTTTGCAACATGGGGACTTTTTCGGGACTTAATTCTACCCCCAAATCGCCCCGGGCCACCATAATGCCGTCACATTCCTCGACAATTGACTCTAAATTTTCGATCGCTTGCGGTTTTTCAATTTTAGCCATCACTGGCATATCCCCATGATTTCTCTCGGCTAAAAATGCCTTAATCGCCTTGATATCTTCTCCTTTACGAACAAAACTCAGGGAAACCCAATCAACCCCCTGAGCAAGACCAAATTCTAGGTCTTGTTTGTCTTTTTCGGTCATGGAAGGTAAGCGCAAATTGAGACGGGGTAGATTGACTCCCTTGCGACTTTTGAGAATTCCTCCCTCCAACACTTGACATTTTAGGTCTTTTCCGTTAATTTCAACGATTTTTAGCTCTAATAAGCCATCATCAAGGAGAATTTGCTCACCTAGCTGTGCTTCCTCGGCCAGATAGGGATAATCGATCGAAACGGTGTTCACTTCTCCCCGATACTCATCCATGGGTACAAGGGTGAGATAATCGCCGTCGTTGATGGTAATGGAACCATTGGGGAGATTACCAACGCGAATTTTTGGCCCTTGTAAATCTTGCAGGAGAGTGATAGGATTGTCTAATTCTTGAGAAATTTGCCGTAAAAGGGTAACAACTCTCGCATGATCTTCGTAGCTACCGTGGGAAAAGTTTAGCCGCGCTACATTCATCCCCGCACCGATCATCTGCTTGAGGACTTCTGGCGAATTACTGGCAGGGCCGATCGTGGCTACGATCTTAGTTCTATGGGTAATAATTGACATGGAACCCTTACTAATCGATCTTGGGACGATTACATGATATTCACTTTAGGTTAACTAAAAGTGAAGTGGAAAACAAATTAAGCTTTTCCACAGACTTAAAATCGATTCGGGTCTTCTCCTTAGCAGTCAGGAGTCAGCTATCAGCGGCAACCGTTGAGAGCTTTCACGGTAGGATAAACTAATAACCATCTCCGCTCGTTTAGATTTCCTTATGACCAACACATTAGACGATAAAGCCATAGTCAAGGACTATTTTAACGCCACAGGATTCGATCGCTGGCGCCGGATTTATGGGGATGGCGAAGTTAACAAAGTACAAAAAGATATTCGCATCGGTCATCAACAGACGATCGATACTGTTATCGGTTGGTTAGAAAATGATGACAATTTGCCCGAACTCTCGATCTGTGATGCCGGTTGTGGAGTCGGTAGTCTTAGTATTCCCCTCGCTAAAGCGGGCGCAACTATTTTCGCCAGTGATATTTCCGAGAAAATGGTGACAGAAGCCAAGGAAAGAGCAGCCAAAGAGTTAGCAGATACCAGTAAACTCACCTTTGCCGTTCAAGATTTAGAAGCATTAACCGGCCAATATCACACGGTCATCTGTCTTGATGTTCTTATTCACTATCCCACAGAAGAAGCCTTAGGCATGATTAAACACTTGGGAACCCTAGCTCAATCCCGTTTAATCCTCAGTTTTGCCCCTAAAACCTGTTTATTAACCATTCTCAAGAAAATTGGTCAATTTTTCCCCGGTCCGAGTAAAACCACTCGCGCCTATCAACACAAGGAAAAAACTATTGTCGCCGCTCTCAACGAAAATGGCTTTAAAATTGAACGGACGAGTATGACTAGCACTCGTTTCTATTTTTCCCGTATCCTCGAAGCTGTCCGCAGTGAATAAAGAATGGCAGTCACCACCAGCAAATTAATCGAGTGGAAACAGCAAAAACGCGCGATTGTCACCCTCACAGCTTGGGATTATCCGATCGCTCGACTGCTCGATCGAGCAGGAATTGATATTATCTTGGTAGGTGATTCCTTAGCTATGACCGCTTTGGGCTATCCTACCACTTTACCGATCACCCTCGAGGCGATGATTCACCACGCAGCGGCCGTGTCTCGCGGGGTAAAACAAGCTTTAGTTGTCTGTGATTTGCCTTTTCTCAGCTATCAGGAAAGTGTCAGTCAGGCAATTCACTCGGCCGGAAGGATGTTAAAGGAAGCGGGAGTGCAAGGGGTAAAATTAGAGGGAGGTTATCCCGCTATGATCGAGACTATTAGCCGTTTAACCGAGATAGGCATCCCTGTTATGGGTCATATCGGATTAACTCCCCAGTCAGTCCATCGGTTAGGATACCGTCAGCAGGGAAAAACTCCATCGGATGCACAAAGATTAATCGAGGAAGCTTTAGCCTTGGAGAAAGCGGGAGTATTTGCCCTGGTTTTGGAACATATTCCTGCCAATTTAGCCGCTACTATCACCGATAAATTGACTATCCCGACGATTGGTATCGGTGCGGGGGAAGATTGTGACGGTCAGGTGTTGGTAACGGCGGATATCCTAGGATTAACCGAAAAAGCTCCCCCTTTTGCCAAAGTTTATGCTAATTTAAGCGAAGCAATTACAAAAGCAGTGGTAGAATTTGCCAAGGATGTGAGGGGAAATGAATAGCGGCGAAAAAGCTACCTTTGGGGCCGGCTGTTTTTGGAAAACCGAGGACGCATTTCGGCGTTTACCAGGGGTTTTAGCGACTTCTGTGGGTTATATGGGGGGAAATTTCCCCAATCCTAGTTATCTCGATGTGTTATCGCGAATTACCGGTCATGCGGAAGTGGCACAAATTGCCTATAATCCCCAAGAAATAAGTTACGAGGCGTTATTAGCTGTTTTTTGGTCAATCCATGATCCGACTCAGTTAAATCGCCAAGGACCGGACCGGGGAGAACAATATCGATCGATTATTTTTTATCACACCCCGGAACAAAAGTTAATCGCCACCGCTTCCAAGGGTCAACTACAACTATCGGGAAAGTTTCAGCAGGATATCGTTACTTTGATCGAACCCGCAGGAGATTATTATCGGGCCGATCAGTCCCATCAACAGTATTTGGAGAAAAAACAGGCTCGATCGGTCGAGGATTTGCCGAAGAAAATATCAAGACAGGTTCGGGGTATAATGTAAAATTGCTTTCGCAGGAGATCAGGAAAAATGCCCGAGGCGGTCGGAGTCATTCAAACGTTGGGTTTTCCCCCCGTTTTAGCGGCGGCGGATGCCATGGTTAAAGGGGGACGAGTCACCCTAGTTTATTTCGATCTAGCGGAAAGGGGCGAATTTTTAGTGGCGATTCGCGGTCCGATTTCCGAGGTTAAACCGGCAGTAGAGGCAGGATTAGCAGCGGCCATGACCGCTTTTGGTGGTAATGTGGTCAGTCATTACATCGTACCGAATCCTCCAGAAAATGTACTGGCGGTTTTACCAGTGCAGCATACGGCTAAGTCAGACCGTTTTCGCAGTTAATTTCCCTAGGGATTGGCCCCAAACTAGACTATAGTTAAAGACTGGAAAATAGATTGGATTCTATCAATTGAACTTATCTGATTTTTGTTATTAGGAGTTAATTTATGACAGCCCAACCCGCGGTGGGATCGATCGAGACCAAAGGTTTCCCCGGTATTCTAGCGGCCGCCGATGCGATGGTAAAAGCAGGACGGATCACGATTGTTGGTTATTTAAGGGCAGGAAGCGCCCGTTTTACCCTCAATATTCGTGGGGATGTACAGGAGGTAAAAACCGCTATGGCTGCCGGCATTGAAGCCGTCAATAAAACCGAGGGGGCAGCTTTAGAAACCTGGGTAATTATTCCCCGTCCTCACGATAACGTGGTGGCTATTCTACCGATCGATTATAGCGAGGCAGTGGAACCTTTTCGCGCTGCTGCCGACGGTGCGATGGCACCAATCCGTCGTTGATATTTAGGGTTGGCTGAAAAAGTTTGTTGGTGGGGTTAGGAGTGGGTCGTCGGTCCTCAGGCTTCGGCCGGGGAAGTCAGAATCAGAGAATGACCTCGCGCACCCAGAAGCGGAACCCTTTGCCTTCGCCTCCGGAAAGTGCCAGGGTTTTGACCCCCTCGGATCGATTTCTCAACGTTTTTTTCTGGCACTTTTTTAGGCAAAAAAGTGCCAAAATCCTTTTATAGCAAAGCTTTTACCAATATTAAGCCAACCCTGATTAGGGTTCGAGAATGGGGTCGCCTCCAGCCGGTCTCTTTCAGAACCGTGCCTGAAACTTTCCTCACAGGAACCCTAGTTTGACTGCTCCATTGTTAGGGATACAGCTTGACACTGATCGGGGGGCGTTTTATCATCGTGACGGCGGTGGTGAATAGTTGAAGGTTTTTGTATATAGCGGCTTTCACAGAAGTGAGTCCCGATTGAAATGCTGAAACGCCTATCTATCAAGGGATTTACTATACCTGATCAGACTGAAAACCGCTATAGTTGCCCATGAGGTGAATAGGAAGAATGAATTGCGACAGGACAAAAGCCTTGCTCTTACTTAGCCTATTTTTAACCAATTTATGAATAATCTCGGTAAATTGTATGTGGTGGGAACGCCGATCGGCAATTTAGACGATCTGACTTTGCGGGCCCTGGCAACTCTCAAAAAAGTCGCTCTAATTGCTGCCGAAGATACCAGACACACCGGCAAATTATTACAGCATTTTGATATTCCGACCCCCCAAATTAGTTATCACGAACACAATCGCCTTTCCCGTCTCGATCAGTTATTAAATATTCTCAGCCAAGGCCAGGATATCGCCTTGGTTACTGATGCGGGAATGCCAGGGATTTCTGACCCGGGTTATGAGTTAATTAAAGCTTGTATAGAAGCTGAGATCGAAGTAGTTCCCATCCCCGGAGTAACGGCGGTAATTACTGCTTTAGCGGTGTCGGGATTACCCACGGAAAGATTCTGTTTTGAAGGATTTCTTCCGGGTAAGGAAAAGCTGAGACAAGAGCGCTTAGAGAGTTTAAAAAACGAAACGAGAACGATGGTTTTTTATGAAGCACCGCACAAACTAATTAAGACTTTGGAGGATTTACGGGAAACTTTTGGCCAAACGAGAAAGATAGTTTTAGGTCGGGAATTAACCAAGCTGTACGAAGAAATTTGGCGAGGAACTATCGCCGAGGCCATTAATTTATATCTGGAGAATAAAACTCCTAAAGGGGAATTTACGCTCGTAGTTATGGGCAACGATCAGGCCGATACTATCCAATTATCCGAGGAGGAATTAAAACGGGAATTAAAACAAATTATAGAACGGGGAGTTAATCGATCGCAAGCCAGCAGACAATTAGCACAAGTTACTAATTTATCCCGCAGTCGTTTGTATAAATTAGCTTTAGAAATTTGATGATTATCAATTTTTATTCCCACCGCTAACCCTGAATTACTTAGCTGATTGAAGTAACAAAATTCCTCCAGCAGTTAATCCTAAAATATTGGGCAACCAAGCGGCCATCAAGGGGGTTAAAACTCCGCCAATGCCTAAGGAACTGGTGACAAAAGATAGGAGATAATAGGAGAAAATTAGGACAATACAAATACCGAAACTGGTGGCTTTATTAGAATTTTGCGGACGCAATCCCAAGGCTGCCCCAATCATTCCAAAAACTAAACAAACAAAGGG
This sequence comes from Microcystis aeruginosa Ma_QC_C_20070703_M131, assembly GCA_007095475.1. Taxonomy (GTDB): domain Bacteria; phylum Cyanobacteriota; class Cyanobacteriia; order Cyanobacteriales; family Microcystaceae; genus Microcystis; species Microcystis aeruginosa_I. The sequence continues at coordinate 27,245 of SFCA01000266.1, forward strand.
TAAAGATATTTTCTGCTCGATTTGAACCTGTAATTTTCTAATTTTGGTGGGATTGCCACTTAATTCCAGTATTTTTAGGTATTCCCGCGCTTGTCTTAGGGTCATTTCTGAACCATCTCGCGCCCGAAAAGCTAAATCTAAAGGGGTACGCGGTAGGGCTAATTGTTGATGTTGAAAGCGGACAATATTACGATAGGAACCATTAGGATCAATTAGATAAATTGTGCCGTTATAAAAATCCCAGATATTTTTTTCAATATTCCAAGAAGCTGTTTCTGAGGTAATAATTTGATTCACTTCTGGTTGGGTGCGATCGAGAATGGTTAAACCTAGCATCTCTTGACCGTTAAATCTTTCGGCATAAAATAACCTTCTTAATACCGTTTGGGGTTGTCCTCCATCCGGTTGCCGCACTTTGCCGTATTCAGGATAAATAATATTATCTTCAATAAAAGATTTGCGATTTGGTCGCAGAGCTTTGGTCATGGTAGCATTAGCTTCATAACTGGCAGCCGGAGCCACATAATCATTAAAAACGTAGGTTAATCCCGTCACTATTAAACTTAGCACAATGGCGGGAATTATTAGGCGATAAACACTAATTCCAATACTTTTAAAAGCAATTAATTCGCTATCACTGGCTAAACGACTGTAGGCCATTAAGGCTGCTAAAAGTATCGACATGGGAAAGGCTAAAACGATAAACTCTGGCATTTTTAATAAGAGAATTTTTAGGGCCAAAGTAAAAGGTAAACCCGATTCAGTAATCCGTCGCACTAAATCAAATAAAGTGCCGATCGCCACTCCCAAGGAAGTGAATAAACCCATACCAAATAGAAAGGGCAATAATAACTCGACAAAAATATAACGGTCTAAGATGGTAAATCCGGGTATTCTACTTAAATTTCCTTGCCAATTGCTAACTTTCATGATATAATGCAGCGATTTTTTTATTAATAAAAATTATCTCAAAAAATTATCACCCAAATAATACTGACGCACCAGAGGATTATTATAAAGTTCTTCGCCACTTCCCGCCGCTAAAATCTGCCCTTCGCGCATAATATAAGCCCGATTAGTGATAGCCAAAGTTTCTCGCACATTGTGATCGGTAATTAAAATTCCCATCTGACGATCCCTTAAACCAGCGATCATCGCTTGAATCTCAGACACAGCGATCGGATCCACCCCAGCGAAAGGTTCATCTAATAACAAAAATCTTGGTCCGTTGACTCCCACCGCTAAAGCGCGAGCTAATTCCGTCCTTCTTCTTTCTCCTCCGGAAACGTAAGCGCCTTTAGTGCCAACAATCTTATCGAGGCGAAATTCTTTTAATAAATCATAGAGACGATTTGCCCGTTGGGAAAAGGGAACTCCCGACTGTTCTAGGGCTAACTGAATATTTTCTGATACAGTTAAATAACGAAAAATACTGGCCTGCTGCGTCAGATAGCCAATACCCAGACGCGCCCTCTGATTAAGGGGTAATTTGGTAATTTCTTTTTGATCGAGCCAAACGCGCCCTTGATTCGGTTTAATTAATCCCGTGGCGATATAAAAAGTTGTAGTTTTCCCCGCACCATTTGGTCCTAATAACCCGACAATTTCCCCCGGAGCAACAGTAATACTCACCCGGTTAACCACGAGCCTTTTACCGTAGGATTTATGGATATTTTCTAATACTAAAGTCATCTTTATCCGGTGTTAGCTGTTAGGTGTTGGGGGTTGGGGAAGTGGGGAAGTGTGGCAGTGGGGACGTGGGGACGTGGGAAGAATAAATAAAAATAATCTCCTGTCTCCTGTCTCCTGTCTCCTGACTCCCCATCACTGCGGGTTAATAATTGGGGCAGCGGGGAGGGAAGGAGAAGGTATGGGTGCGGGTGTCGGGGAAGCAGCGGGTTGGGGAGAGGTTTCGTTATCTTTGACTAAATAAATTGACTCCACCTGCTGACTGGTTTGGGGAGTAGCGATAAATCTACCCTCATCGACTAGATAAGTCATCGTTTCGGCGCGGATACTGTTGCCTTCCTGCAAAACGTAAACATTACCCGTCATCACTAAACGACGTTCGCGGCTAAAATACTGAGCTTGAGCAGAAGTGGCCTGCATTTTGCGGGCGGGATAGAACACTTGTACGTTACCCCTCGCAGTAATTACCCCCGTTTTTGAGTTTGCCTCCTGAATATCCGATCGCACTGTCATGGCATTACCTGGTACAATATTCTGCTGTGCCTTGACTAGGGGAGAATTACCCAATCCCACCATTAAGCTGGTAGAAACGAGGGCAACTAGCCATCCCCTGATTTTTGCGGATCTTGCTCTCATAGAAATGTCACCTATAGACGTAATTGTATTGACTAACTAATCTAGCTGTTTAGAGGACGGGATGACTTTTGAGGATTTTCGGCAGAGAACAGATAGATCGATCGAGGTGGGGATGAGGATGTTCCTGATTGCTTTTCATCGCTTCTAGCACCGTCGGTAAAGCTTGGGGATCGAGATTCTGTAAAAAGTTTAATAGAGCCAAACTCTCCCCCACCAAGTGCGTCACGTTGATCCCCTCGTAATCGGGTTGATAGTGTTGTAAACGTCTAACCCCTTCTCCCAAAAGAATTACCGCCCCGCGCCAGTTATTATTTTCTAGATGGTAACAAGCGACAGCAATCTGCAAAATGCCTTGATAAAAGGTTTTTTCAGGCTCTGCGGACTCCATCCACAAAGCCTCTAGGGTATCATGACAAGCATAGAATTGCTGGCGATTAAATTCGTCGATTCCTTGCCCAAAAGCGCTGGCTATCATTACCCTAAACTAATGCCCCTTCATCGATTTGCGGACTTCTTGGATATAGTCGAGGGAAATTACCTGTTCTTCCCCAGCAAACTCGTTATCGGGGGTAATAAATAGCATACAGTGACATTCTTTCCGTTCCCGCATCGGCACACAGGGACAATTCCAGAAAGTATTTTTTACCTCCGCTTCTTTGTCTTCGTAGTGACGACAGGGACATAAAGGAGAGCCTAATTCGTCCTTATGACGCGCTAATCCCTCAATTACTACCGCTGTCACCGAGAGATCGCTACAGAAGTAAGTATTTGTACGTCTAGCGTACTGTTCGGCAAAATTCTTCATCGCCTCAAGACTTTTATCTGTGTCTGTGATCTGGCTCATAGTTATCTGATCCCCTTAGCTTTCTAGAAAAAAAACTTTTTACTATCCTATCTCGATCCGCTTCCCCTTGGCTGAGGGGAATTTTTAGAATCTCTTTCGATTTTGCGACCGATCCCCTTGTTACTCTAATACGATAAAAAGACTTTCTTTGGCCAAAAGCTCGATTTTTTGGCCAGCAAACTGGAATTATGGGGCAAAGTTCCTCAAAACCTATCCTTGATTCCTGCAATCCCTGTACCCTATCAATACCAGAACATGATTTTATCTTTCTTGCAGACAAATAAAATTTCTGACGATAATACACCTTGGTGGCTGAAAATTACCTCGCTCTCCCCCCAGTGTATTTACTATTTTGGTCCCTTTGCTTCTTTTGAGGAAGCACAACAGCATCAGGGGGGTTATCTCCAAGATCTAGAGTCCGAAGGAGCGCAAGGAATCAGTCTTTCGATCGAGCGGAGTAATCCCTATTATTTGACCGTTTTTGACGATGGAAATCAGCATCTAGCTAAAACTTTTGCTTCCCATGCTCGAACCTTTTCTCGCTTTATTTCTTAAGTCTCCCTGTCCTCTTTGTCAACGGCAGAGCGAGCGAGAGCTTTGCCGTGATTGTGGGCGACAATTACAGGCCTATCGTCAGAATAACCCGCTTTTTCTCTGGCATGGTTCTATTCCCCTGTTTATCTGGGGACGCTATGAAGGTAAATTAAAACAGGCGATCGCTAAAATGAAATATGATCGCCATCCCGCTCTCGGCTCTTTGCTAGGCAGTTGCATGGGGGAAACTTGGCTGCTGCGTCCTCCCCTCACCGATAAACGTTTGACGGTGATTCCTATCCCTCTCCACCCAGAAAGGTTAAAGGAAAGGGGTTTTAATCAAGCAGAAGTTATTGGCGAGGGTTTTTGTCGTTTAACCGGTTATCCTCTGGCTAGTCGCGGATTAATTCGGATTAAGAACACGGCAGCTTTATTTAGTCTGGCAGCCGAGGAAAGAAAAAAGACGATGCAAGCGGCTTTTCAACTGGGGAAAAATTTACCGAAATCCGTGCCGATTCTCTTAATTGATGATATTTATACCACGGGAACCACGATCAAGGAAGCTGTGCAGGTTTTACGCACAGAGGGATATCGGGTAGTCGGTGCGATCGCTCTTGCCAGTTCCAAAATTAGCTAAAATGCCCAGACGGAATCGGTCTAGGCATTTAGAGTTAGATTAAATTAAGTCCGTTTGATCTTGTCGTATTGACTGATGAAAATCAAACCGATAGTGGCAGGGATCAGGACGATAACCGCACCTAAAACAAGGCTCCAGAGAAAGTTAGCTAAAGAGGGTGTCATGATAGATAAATCCTTTGTCATATTTTCAAAGACTTAGTTTTTTATCTTATCACCTTGGGCGAGAAGACCTCCAGTGCCACGGACAGATAAATGCGATCGCTGGTTTTATATGTCTTCAATCCCTCAAAATAAAATCTCCCTTGACTTCTCAAGGGGATAGGGATGTTTGACAATAGGTGATAGTTACAAAACTTTAAACTAGATTGGCAAAGATTGTTATGGCTACTGACGATCGCAAACGTCGCATTCTCGATCATCTCTCCAGAAGTACGAGTGGTGCTGACTATATTCCTAAAAAACCGCTGCCAATTGTGGAAACTCCCCCAGTGGCAGCGGAACCCGTGGCAGCGCCGCCGCCAGTAACTCCTTCACCAGAATTAACTGCTAAAGAGCGCAAAAGAAAGATAATGTCCCATCTTTCCATGAGTAGTCAAGATTTTGGCGAAATTACTAGCACTACACCCGAAGAAAAGCGTAAACGCCAAATTAACGAGCATCTGCGCCAAAGCCAAGGATAAATAGTAAGGAGTGAGAATTAGCAACTAGGCATCTTCTAGACTGTTCTCGCTCCCTCATTTTCTGCTGTCGATGGCAATAATGACAGTTGTTGCAAATCAGTTCCTCGCTCTGGCAACAAGGGAATGTTAAAGTTAGTAATGAGCGCTTCGGTGATCGGATGACGCAATTTTTCTGTGGAACCCACATGATAAAAATGCTGTTTAGTATAGATATAAAACTTATCAGCACTCCAATTTTTTTTAATTAAAGGATTGCTTCTAAACTGATTACTGTGCCAAGTGGACAAAATAAACCGACAAGAAATATCCTTTAAAATAGTCACCAAACAATCTTCATCCTCTTCAGACCAAGAGTTAAAATAATCGACGTGTCTCCCTAAATAGGGAGGATCGAGATAGATCAAATCTGTTTTTTGCCAATCAGATAAGGTCTCCCGAAAGTCAGCAACTTGAAAATTATAATCAGTTTTAATAAGAATATTTTCTAGGGCAATAACTTGATTGACTATTTTGGTAATATATGCTTGAGAAAATCGTTCTGATTTATGACAGTAAGGTACGTTAAACTGTCCCTTCCGATTGAATCTCATCACGCCATTAAAACAGGAGCGATTGAGAAATAAAAAATCTAGAGAATTAGGAGCTTGATTAAATCTTTCTCGTACTTGATAATAATAACTTTCTCCCTGCTCCTTAAGAACTTGACCATTTTCTTGCAAAAAAAGCTTAACAGTTTTACTGGTAATAACTTGATTTTTTAGATTATTATAAAACTGGATAATATGAGTATTTGTGTCCGCAAGTAAAGCCTTTTTGGGATTAATATTAAAAGCCACCACCCCCGATCCAGAAAAGGGTTCTATCCAACGCCCAAAGCTCAGATCAGACACAATATTTTTAACATCTTTTACCAATTTAGTTTTAATTCCTTGACACTTAATCGGTGGCACAAGTGGCGTTAACTTCACTAAACACTCTCCTCATTAACAGTAATTTCTTGATAGTCTGATGATAAATTAATTATTTCATCTTCACGAAGTTTTAGGGCATCACTACCTCTTTGTTTATATTCAAGATAACTTTTAAGATTGGTATAAGGACGAGAGGAATCTACTTGTTTTGCCATATCTGTTGTCAGGTAATACATCCAATAGTCATCATATACTTCTTCTCCTAATAAAGAAAAAATACCTTTTCCTTCGATTAATTCAGAAATTTTAGTCACAGAACCGATATTTTTTGTATTACCACTACCAGGACTGGAGGAGGCAATTTTATATTTAGGTTGAGCAAAGAATTGAAAATCTTTAATAACAGAAGGTATTTTTTCTATATCTTCAAGTCTGAAGGATTTTCTCTCATCAGCTACCAGATCGCACTTAGTGTAAATAACACCCAGAACATAGTGACCTGAATACTCTTGGTAAGGATATTTTATATTTTTGCAGCTATTCCTCTGTCGAAAGTATCCAGTAAATGTACCTAATGTCATTCCATTGACTTCTTGATTATTTTTTCTGTAAGTGCTTTTTGTATCCACAGCAAACTTAGCTCCTGTTGGCTCGTGAATAAAGGTCAAATCAGGGTAAAAATTTTGTTGAGATACTAACTCTATCTTTAATTGGTTACATCTAGCAAAATTATCAAATATGGGAAAAAGAAGCAATTCTAGGATTTTAGAGATGATTTTCGTATCAATAGATATAGTATATACTTCTAGGCAGTTTAAATTCAGTACAGCTTATCCCAGAAACCATGAGACTCTTGCTAGAACAAATGAACTAAAAAAATCTCTCGTCACCATTGTTGTCAGAATTATGAGAATTACGTTACATTTAGTTAAGATTTAATTGGCTGCGGGGATTAATCTCGAAAAAATAACGTAAAATCCTTGACAAAAACAGCTAAATGAGTTAAGCAAAAATCTTTATCCTAGAACCACTAAACAAACATGAAACTATCCTGGAAAACGATTTTACTGTGGACATTGCCCGCCCTTGTGGTCGGTTTTTTCCTCTGGCAAGGCACTTTTGCCACCGCCACCAGTAATATCGGCAATAACACCGCCACTACCCGCATGACCTACGGACGCTTTCTAGAATACCTAGACAGTGGTAGGGTTGTCAGCGTCGATCTCTACGAAGGTGGCAGAACCGCAATCGTACAGGCCCTAGATCCGGAACTAGAAAACCGAGTACAACGCCTACGGGTCGATTTACCGGCCAATTCCCCGGATTTGATCGCCCGTTTACGCGATTCTAAAATTAGTTTCGATGCTCACCCGATGCGGAATGACGGCGCTTGGTGGGGATTCCTCGGTAATCTACTTTTCCCCTTTTTGCTGATTGCCGCTCTCTTTTTCCTGTTCCGCCGTTCTAATAATATGCCAGGCGGTCCGGGTCAAGCGATGAGTTTTGGTAAATCAAAAGCCCGTTTCCAGATGGAAGCGAAAACCGGCATCACCTTTGATGATGTGGCGGGAATTGACGAAGCGAAGGAAGAATTACAGGAAGTCGTCACTTTCCTCAAACAACCAGAGAAATTTACCGCCGTCGGTGCCAAAATCCCCAAAGGAGTCCTGTTAGTTGGCCCTCCGGGTACGGGTAAAACCCTGTTAGCCAAAGCGATCGCCGGTGAAGCGGGTGTGCCTTTCTTCAGCATTTCTGGTTCGGAATTTGTGGAAATGTTTGTTGGTGTCGGTGCTTCTCGCGTGCGCGACTTGTTCAAAAAAGCCAAGGAAAATGCTCCCTGTTTGATCTTTATCGATGAAATTGACGCGGTAGGTCGTCAACGGGGTGCCGGTATCGGTGGCGGTAACGATGAACGGGAACAAACCCTGAACCAATTGTTGACAGAAATGGACGGTTTCGAGGGAAATACGGGAATTATTATCATTGCCGCCACTAACCGCCCCGATGTTCTCGATTCCGCTCTCATGCGTCCGGGCCGTTTTGATCGGCAAGTAACCGTCGATGCGCCCGATTTTAAAGGTCGTTTAGAGATTTTAGACGTTCACGCCCGCAATAAAAAGCTGGCCAACGACGTTTCCATCGAAGCGATCGCCCATCGCACTCCGGGGTTCAGTGGAGCAGATTTAGCCAATTTACTGAACGAAGCGGCAATTTTAACCGCCCGTCGTCGCAAAGATGCCATTACCCTCCTAGAGATAGATGATGCGGTAGATCGCGTTATCGCCGGTATGGAAGGCACTCCTTTAGTCGATAGCAAGAGCAAGCGCTTAATCGCTTACCATGAAGTGGGTCATGCGATCGTGGGTACGCTCTTAAAAGATCACGATCCCGTCCAGAAAGTGACTCTGATTCCCCGGGGACAGGCCCAGGGTTTAACTTGGTTCACTCCCAACGAAGAACAGGGTTTAACCACGAAAGCGCAGTTAATGGCCCGGATTTCCGGTGCTTTAGGTGGTCGCGCGGCCGAGGAAGAAATCTTCGGCTATGATGAGGTGACTACCGGTGCCGGTGGCGATTTACAGCAAGTTTCTGATATGGCCCGCCAGATGGTGACTCGTTTCGGGATGAGCGATTTGGGTCCTTTGTCCCTAGAAAGTCAAGGGGGTGAGGTGTTCCTCGGTGGCGGTTTGATGACTCGTTCCGAGTATTCTGAGAAGGTCGCTACTCGCATTGATGATCAGGTGCGATCAATCGTGGAACACTGTCATGAAATTTCTCGGCAAATTGTCCGCGATCATCGCGAAGTGATCGATCGAGTGGTGGAGCTGCTGATCGAAAAAGAAACAATCGATGGGGAAGAATTCCGGCAAATTGTGGCTGAATACGCCTACGTTCCCGAAAAAGAACAGTTCGTACCACAGTTATAGGTTGATTAGAATAAATAGGCGATCGGGTGGGTTAAGGTTCACCCGATTTTTTTGTCCCTAGGGTTTGCTGAAAAAGTTTGTTGGTGGGGTTAGGAGTCGGTCGTCGGTCGTCGGTTCCAGAATTTGAGATAAAATTAACGATCACAACGATCAAGAAAAAAATTTTATGGTTGTAACTGTTAATAATTCCCTGACACTAAGGGAATTTCTGCAATTACCAGAAACTAAACCCCCCAAGGAATTTATTGATGGTCAAATTATTCCTAAACCCATGCCCCAAGGTAAACATAGCACTATTCAAGGTGATTTAGTTCCAGCTATTAACGCCAGTCTAAAACCCCAACGAATTGCCCGTGCCTATCCTCCATTGCGTTGTACTTTTGGCAGTCGTTCTCTAGTTCCTGATGTTTCGGTTTTTCTCTGGGAAAATATTCCCCGCGATGCACAGGGAAAAGTATTAAATAATTTTGCGATCGCTCCTGACTGGTTGATTGAAATTCTCTCTCCCGATCAAAATCAGACTAAAGTTGTTAAAAATATTCTTTATTGTCTGGATCACGGCACTCAAATGGGTTGGTTAATCGATCCTGAAGAAGAAATTATCTTTGTTTATTTTAGTGATCGAACTATCGCTATTTTTGAATCAGAAAATGCTCTTTTACCCGTCCCCGCTTTTGCGATCAGTTTTCAAATCACCCTCGGTCAATTATTTGACTGGTTAAGAGGTTAACTGATAACTGATAACTGATAACTGATAACTGTTTAGGTGACACTTTGAAACAATTGTGGCCAATCGAGATTGGGAGCGTCTGAGGGGGCAACAATTTCGAGAATTTTATTGTTAGCGGCGGGATAAAATAGGGATTCTACGCAAACGGAAGCCACTTTCGTGCGGGGAATATTGCCCTCAGATAGGGTATCGGCGGATGACATTTTAATGGCATTAAGATTATCCTCATTTTTCAGGCCGCCGGGGCGCACAATCGTGTAGGTTAAGCCACTATTGATTAAATAGTCTTCCGCTTGTTTTTTCCAGAATAAAATTAACCAAAAGAGATTGAGGGGATGGAAAAAGTTCGATACACAGAGGGAAGTAACGAGAACAAAATGCTCGATTCCTTTCTTTTTAGCGGCATCGATGAGATTTTTAGTTCCCAAGTAGTCCACTAACAAAGGTTCCGTGGGATTAAAACTCGGTCTGGCTCCCGTGGCGCATAGCAAAACGCTACAATCAGCGATGAGTGCCTCTAACTTATCGGCCTGTTGCACATCTCCGACGACGATTTCCACCCCTGCGGGCAAAATTTCCGCCGCTTTCTCGCGGTTTCTCACCAAAGCGCGGACGGGAATCTGACGTTCGACTAATTGGGCAACGATTCGCCGTCCCGTTTCCCCTGTGGCTCCTGCTACAAATGCTTTCATCGCTTCTTAACCAAATAGTTTTTAACAATACGTTACACTAATCTCAATTCTACAAATTTCCCCGATCCTTTGGCGGTTAATCCCCAAATTTTTCTAACACTATCATTTGCCAGGTTTATAAGTCATGCAGTGTCCCCCCATTAACTCCCTAGCTCGCGAATCTGTAGAAGTCAAAGAAGACAATCAATTTCTCGGTTTTCAAACCCATTTTGCCGGATGTATGGATATGTATAGCAATCAGGAGACGGTTGCCGATTATCTGGGCGCTCACGAAGGTTGGTTTTGTCGTTGTGCCGAACCGATGAAAACTCTGCCCTTCGGTGACAATGGTTATATTATCACCATCGGTAAATATGGTGCTTTTGGCTATGAACTGGAGCCGAAAATCGCCGTGGTTCTGGAGCTGCCCGTCAATGGAGTCTATCATACTCGCAGTGTGCCCATTCCCGATCAACCGTTTTCGGGCTATCTAGTGGATTATCAGGCAATTATGAAACTAGAGGAAATGCCCCTATCTTCTCCTAGTCAGGACATTGAGGCAATTTTTCGGCAACAGGGACGGGATGTTCCGGCGGTTATCACCCAAGTCACCTGGGAACTGCATATGGATGTTATGGTTAAGTTTCCCAAGTTTATCCATAAAATTCCCCGTTCCATTCTCCAAAAAACCGGTGACAAACTGTTGACGCAAATTGTTCGCCAAGTTTCCCCCCGCTTAACCTACAAAGTTCAAGAGGATTTTCACTCTAGCTTTAATTTACCCCTACCCCCCGCCTCCAGTCGTCTTTTCTATCGTCTCGACTCCTGCGAGGGTGGGTTGCTTGCCTAGGATTTGGGGAGTCTGTCAACAGTAAGCAGTAGAGCTTGCTGATGGGAAACCAAGGAAAAATAAAGATTTGCTAACGGTGCTGGTCAGTCTAAGCTAGAATTATTAAGAAATGTTTACTCGTAAAAATAAACCTAAGACTACTTCAATATTTTATGTCTCTGCCTATCCGTAACGTTGCTATCATTGCTCACGTTGACCACGGGAAAACCACCCTCGTCGATGCACTCCTCAAACAGTCGGGAATCTTTCGAGAAGGGGAAGATGTACCCACCTGCGTCATGGATTCCAATGACCTCGAAAGAGAACGCGGTATCACCATTCTGGCCAAAAACACCGCCGTTCGTTACCAAGACACCCTGATTAACATCGTCGATACTCCTGGTCACGCTGACTTTGGTGGCGAAGTGGAACGGGTTTTAGGTATGGTGGACGGTTGTATCCTGATTGTCGATGCTAACGAGGGGCCGATGCCCCAAACCCGTTTTGTGCTGAAAAAAGCCCTAGAAAAGGGATTAAGACCGATTGTCGTGGTTAATAAAATTGATCGCCCTAACGTCGATCCTAACCTAGCCGTGGACAAAGTTTTCGATCTGTTTGTGGAACTGGGTGCCGATGACGACCAATGTGATTTTACTACTCTGTTCGCTTCCGGGATGCAAGGATTCGCCAAAGAAAGCCTCGAAGACGAAGACAAAGATATGCAGCCCCTGTTTGAGGCGATTTTACACCACGTTCCACCACCGGCTGGGGACGTTAACAAACCCCTACAGTTGCAAGTAACCACCCTCGATTACTCGGAATACTTAGGACGCATCGTTATCGGCCGCATCCATAACGGCGTAATTAAAGCCGGTCAACAGGCTGCTTTAGTAAAGGATACGGGCGCGATTGTCAAGGGTAAAATAACAAAACTTCTTGGTTTTGAAGGCCTCAAACGGGTGGAACTAAACGAGGCCAGCGCCGGTAATATCGTCGCTGTAGCCGGTTTTGCCGACGCTAACATCGGGGAAACGGTAACTTTAGCCGATGACCCGCAAGCTTTACCCCTAATTAAAGTCGATGAACCGACCCTACAAATGACCTTCTCGGTTAACGATTCTCCCTTTGCCGGTCAGGAAGGCACTTTTGTCACCTCGCGGCAAATTCGCGATCGTCTGATGCGAGAATTAGAAACTAACGTCGCCCTACGGGTGGAAGAAAGTGATTCTGCCGAGAAATTCCTAGTTTCGGGACGGGGAGAACTGCATTTAGGTATTCTCATCGAAACCATGCGTCGGGAAGGCTACGAATTCCAAGTATCGCAGCCGCAGGTTATCTATCGCGAAATTAACGGTCAACCCTGCGAACCCTACGAATACCTCGTTTTAGATGTACCCGAAGAAGCGGTGGGTTCCAGTATCGAACGTCTCGGCCAACGGAAAGGGGAAATGCAGGATATGCAGACGGGCAGCAATGGCCGCACTCAATTGGAATTCGTGATTCCGGCCCGGGGTTTAATCGGTTTCCGGGGCGAATTTATCCGTCTGAGTCGCGGTGAGGGGATTATGAACCATAGTTTTCTGGAATATCGTCCTTTCTCCGGGGAATTGGCCACCCGTTACAATGGCGTGATTACTGCCTTTGAGGAAGGAGTCGCCACTTTCTACTCCCTCAAAAACGCCGAGGACCGGGGGGTATTCTTTATTACTCCGGGGACAAAAGTGTACAAAAACATGATTATCGGCGAAAGTAACCGGCCCCAAGACGTGGAGATCAATATCTGCAAAACTAAACAATTAACTAACCATCGTTCTGCCACCGGGGATGAATTGGTTCAGTTACAATCCCCCGTGGATATGAGTCTCGAACGCGCCCTGGAATACATTGGACCAGATGAGTTGGTAGAAATTACCCCGAAATCGATCCGTCTGCGTAAATTACCGGTGAAAAAGTTAGCCAAACGTTAATCGGTTTTGACAAAATCCGGCGGCAATTTGGCCATGGCAATTGCCGCTAAAAGGGGCCGCAACGACTGGAAGATGATCGGTAATTGGTTAAGATTGATATCTGACAAAGAAATCCACTCAGATTTTCAACAAAACTGAGATGATAGAAAAAAGTGCCTTGAGTTTGAGGGTAAAGAATCTGCTGTGAGCTATTCTGCTACTTTGATGCGACATCCGATGTTTCCCGCCGCGTCGGACAGCAATCGTCTGCGTCTCTTTTCGGGATCCGCTAATGTATCTCTTGCCCAAGAGGTGGCCCGTTATCTGGGTATGGATGTGGGACCGATGATTCGTAAACGTTTCGCCGATGGTGAATTGTACATCCAGATTCAGGAATCGATCCGCGGCTGTGATGTCTATTTAATTCAACCCTGTTGCAATCCCGTCAACGATCATTTGATGGAATTGTTGATCATGATTGATGCCTGTCGTCGTGCTTCTGCCCGACAAATTACCGCCGTAATTCCCTATTATGGTTATGCTCGCGCCGATCGCAAAACCGCCGGACGGGAATCGATCGCCGCTAAACTGGTGGCTAATCTGATCACGGAAGCGGGGGCAAGTCGCGTGTTGGCCATGGATTTGCATTCGTCCCAAATTCAAGGTTATTTCGATATTCCCTTCGATCACGTTTACGGTTCCCCGGTGGTGGTGGACTATCTTCTCAGTAAACAATTACCCGATATCGTCGTGGTTTCTCCCGATGTGGGTGGGGTGGCCAGGGCGCGGGCTTTTGCCAAAAAACTCAGTGATGCCCCCCTAGCAATTATTGATAAACGCCGGCAAACCCATAATGTGGCGGAAGTGATGAACTTGATCGGCGATGTTAAGGATAAAACGGCGGTTTTAGTCGATGATATGATCGATACGGCTGGTACGATCGCTCAAGGGGCGCAGTTACTGAAAGCCAAGGGGGCGCGACAGGTTTATGCTTGTGCCACCCATCCGGTTTTTTCTGGTCCTGCGATCGAGCGTTTATCCAGTGGTATAGTCGAGGAAGTGATCGTTACTAACACGATTCCCGTCCCCCAAGAACATTTTTTCCCGCAACTGAAAGTCTTGCCGGTTGCCCCGATTCTGGGGGAGGCCATATGGCGCATCCATGAGGACAATTCCGTGAGTAATATGTTCAAATAGACGGACGAATCCCCCTAAAACTAGGGGGAATTTTTATATTTAGGGCTTGCTGAATAAATGTGAAATGTAGGCAAGGTAAGGGTTTTGTGGCTTTTCTCGTGAAACAGGTGCAAGATTTTGAGAGAATCGTGCTTCAAAACCTTGCGTCTTCATCAGCCCGCGTCCTGTAGGGGCGAAGCATTCGGGCAATAACCTATCGGTGAAACCGTAGATTTTCTATCCGAATGCTTCGCCCGTACTTTTTGCCGCAAACCCTATTTATTTTCTTGACATTAATTCTGATTTATGGCAGCGTCGGGGTTGTCAAGTCCTCCCAGACGATTGAAGGGCCAAAAGCGCACCACAGCGCGACCGATTAAGTTGTCCCGGGGAACGAAGCCCCAAGCGTGGGAATCATAACTATTATTGCGATTATCGCCCAAAACCAAATATTGATCGGGGGGAACTGTCACCGGTCCGAAAGTATAATTAGGTTCTTCGGCGATATACTTTTCCGCTAAAACTTTACCGTTGACGTGAACTAGACCGTTTTTGACTTCCACCTTATCCCCCGGCAGTCCAATCACCCGTTTAATAAAAGCATCATGAAAATTTTGAGCTTTCAGAGCGGCTGTCGGACTAAAAACCACTATATCACCCCGTTCTGGCTTCTGAAAATGATAGCTAACTTTCTCGATAATTAGGCGATCGTTAATCTGGAGAGTGGGTTCCATGGAAGAAGAGGGAATATAACGGGCCTCGGCCACAAAAGTGCGGATGCCAAAAGCCAAAATTCCAGCCGTGACAATGGTTTTAACTGCTTCTAGCCAAGGGTTTTCTTGGGGGACGGGAGGAGGAGAGGGTTTTTCGGATTTATGGTTCAAGCTTTCAGCCATAGAATTTAAACTTTTGAGAAGGATTAAGCCAATACGCTCTTTAATGTTCTAGTCTAGTGATAGTAGCAGCGTAGATAATATTTTAAGACAATTTTCCCACATATACTGGATCACTGTTAATTTGTCAACGCCGCATCCTGCTGCCTGAAGGGGAATTTCCTCGGGGGTAGAAAAAGGCAATGCAGTCCCTCAAAAAGGCAAGTTTTTCGCCGCTATTAGAGGAAAAACGTTAAATTCGAGGATTGAAGCCCTAATCTCCCTTAAAAGTCTCTTCTCCGTCACTACTTAGACCTATGTTTGCACAAATTCCCGAACGATCAATGCACTATCTGCGATGGGTTGTTACCATCGCTTGGTTAATTCTGATATTTTCTCTGTTTTTTGACCCGATTTCGGCACAATTAACCGATCCCAATAATCTCTCTAGTCCCCTGAGAGTTGCTCGCAATGTGTGCATTAAAGTCCAGGGAGTTTGCCTACCCCAATCCTCCTATCAGTTAGCTGCGCCGATTTTTTGGGGAATAGTGGTTCCTAGTAGCATTTTTATCTTATTAGTATTCGGTCACGAACTCTGGCGGCGTATCTGTCCTTTATCCTTTCTTTCTCAAATACCGCGCGCTTTGGGTAAACAGCGTCAGAAAAAATACACCGATAAATCGGGGAAAGTCCGCTATGAAATCTATAAAGTGCCGAAAAACTCTTTTTTAGCCCGGAATTATCTCTATCTACAATTAAGTCTGTTATTTTTGGGTTTATGCGGACGGATTCTCTTTGATAATTCCGATCGCTTAGTCTTAGGCAGCTTTTTAATCTTTACTATTCTAGGGGCGATCTTTGTGGGTTATTGGTATGGGGGCAAATCTTGGTGTAACTATTTCTGTCCCATGAGTCCAGTGGAAAGGATTTACGGTGAACCGAGGGGTTTACTAAATAGTACCGCTCACGAAGACAGTCGCGGTGGGATTACTCAATCTATGTGTCGTATTGTCCGGGAAGATGGTAGCGAACAAAGTGCCTGTGTTGCCTGTCAGAGTCCCTGTATCGATATCGATGCGGAAAGAGCCTATTGGGATGGGATAACTAACAGAGATCGCCAATGGCTTTATTACGGTTATTTTGGCTTAGTTTTTGGCTATGTTATCTATTATTATCTCTATGCTGGCAATTGGGACTATTATTTCTCTGGAGCTTGGGCGCACGAAGAAAATCAACTAGAATCCCTCTTTCAACCGGGTTTTTATCTTGCTGGTCAGGCAATTGCGATTCCGAAGCTGGTAGCTGTTCCCTTAACTTTGGCAATCTGCACTTTTTTGGGTTACTTTCTCGGTAAAAAAGTTGAAAATGCCTACAAAGTCGATAGAATTCGCAAAAAGTCGCCTTTAACTACAGAAATTATCCGTCACCGCGTCTTTACTGTCGGAACTTTTCTGATTTTCAATTTCTTCTTTATTTTCGCTGGTCGTCCTTTTATTAATCTTTTGCCAAAATTTTGGTATTATTTCGCTGATATTTTACCGGCTGTTTTGAGTAGTTTATGGTTATATCGCACTTGGACAAGGGAGCCGGGCCGTTACCAACGAGAAGGACTAGCGGGAAGATTGCGTAAACAGTTGGGTAAACTGGGTCTCGATACGGCTAAATATCTCGATGGGCGATCGCTGGAAGCTTTGGACGCGGATGAGGTGTATGTGTTAGCCAAGATACTGCCGGATTTCAGCCACCAGAAGGGTTTAAAAGCCTATAAAGCCTTGTTAAAAGAGGCTTTGGAGGAGGGATATACTGACTTCGGCCACAGCCTCGAAATCCTAGAACAAATGCGCTTAGAGTTGACGATTACCGAGGCCGAACATCAGGCAATTCTAACGGAGTTGGGTGTGGAATCGGCCGAACTTCTCGATCCGGACAAGCAGTATAGTCGCGAGGATTGGTTGCGTTTGCAGAGTTACCGCGATGCTTTGTTGGAAAGTTTGTTGGTGACTTGGAAAAAAGACCCCGATCGCCGGGTGGGGTCAGAATTGCTGGAAGTGTTAACCGGTAAGAGTTCCAGGGAGGCAATCGAGCATTTATTGACGGAATTGCCGGCTGCGGAAACGGAAACTGTCGAGTCTTTGCGTCGGGAGTACGGAGTTACTGGTCAGGAGGAGGAAACGATTCTCCATCGTCCTCTGTCCCGTCAATTATGGCAAAATATCGCCCGCGCTTTTCAGGTCTTTGATCGTCTATCTTTTAGTAGTGACAGCGATCGTGATCAACAGGAAAGAATTTTATTAGAAAGATTCCAGCTATTCGATAGTGATAGCTCCGGACAAATTAGCCTTGAGGAGTTAAAAGCTTGTCTTCAGGCGATCGAACCGGGGGTGACAGACAAGGAAATCGAAGCTATGTTACACCAGGCCGATGCCGGTCGCGATCATCAGATTAGTTTTCCGGAATTTCGCGACCTACTGCACCAATTCCACAAATAAACTGTCTTCAGTTAAGGAGTCTTTATTTTCCCTGACTCCTTTTTTTCTTTAAAAAAATAGCTGTTCGCAGGCAGGCACGGATTCCCATTATACTAGAAAGTATAAGTCAAGTTGAGGGATTTTGTCAAGCTTTTTTAAGAAAAAATTTCGAGGTTTTGCTGAACTGTATGAGGGTAAATCCGATAGGGACTATAGAGGGGGAGATTTAATAGCAAAATGTAGTATATTCGTTTCTATTTCAGTTATGGTTTCTGGAAATCGCTGATTGTTAAAATTGATCTGCTCAGAATATAGATGATAGGCTGTATTGTAAAAGTTACCTAAAATGTCGGATGAATGCCCCCGCTAGATTTTTCGACAAGATACTCACCTTTGCGGGGGATGAAATCCGACCAGGATATTAACTGCGAAGCACGATTTTAATACTACCATCTATGGGTAAACTGTGTTATAATTAAACGATCCAAGGGTCGAGGATTAATCAATGCTAGTCGTAGAAGCCAAGCTAAAAAACGGGACACC
>SFCA01000267.1:0-9839 GCA_007095475.1 Microcystis aeruginosa Ma_QC_C_20070703_M131
TTATAGATGATTTCCTGACCTAAGATCACATTTTATTCTTTTTTCCACTTCAATCTAAGAATTGAGAAAAAAGCAAAACCTTATATTATACCATAAAAAAATTATGCAAGAGGTCTAATAAGTAATTTGTAATTGGCTGTTGGAAATTCGATCGCATTGGCGATAGGAGGAAAAACGCCTTTGCTGGTCAACATGGCAAACGGGTCAGCAAAAGCAGGCTTTAGGTTAGAGGATATTTCATTTGACCCAGAAACAATTACAGGACGGCGAAAGATAAAAGCTTGAGAACCCGTACTTTGCATAAAGCCGTAATCAAAACGAGATTGAGGGGCAAACAAATCCGCCTGGTCAGCAAAACGGTAAGGTCCGGCGGGTCCGCTCACGTTCATCACATTGCCGGAAGGGGGATTCCAAGAATTTTCGATAAACAGCGGAGTTCCTCTGGATACATCGGCCGATACAGCTTCCTGCGGGTCTGCTGTGTTGCCCGGTGCTGCCATTTTTACTACCGACCATGAGCCGTTATTGGGCAAAATGGGCTGCCCTCGCACAATCCCAACAAAATTGGGAGTTCCTGCATTATTTGTAACATCTACTTCAAAACGGGTTGCCCTGAATCTAAACCCGGAGTTGCCGACATTGAGAACAGTATCAATCGGACCACCGATCGCTCCTTGGTCGATAATCAGTTTTCGCAAGGCATCTGTTGAAAGTAACCTTGGAAGCCAAGGCTCAACTGTAGTGTTGGGTTTAGGTTCCAACTGTATAAAGCCTAGTACGCCTTTAGAAGAAATAGTCTCATCCACTTGCCCATTTAGTTGCACATTGGCATCGAAATATACGGGTGCCAATTCGACATTATTTCCGTTCGCAGGATCACTAAATTTAACAATACTGTTCGAGGCGGGGCGAATATTCTTTATGTCAAAACAGCCCCTAAAAACTCCTGGGCGAAATATAAATGGATTGGTGGGTATGCCTGTGACTCTAAAATCGAAAATGCCTGCTTGTGTTGCCTGCCAACCACTATCCTTGCGGATCACGCCACCTCCGCTTCTGCGCTCAATGATGACAGAACGAGTTACGGTCATACCCCAAGGATAGATTTTCGATACGAACTTCACCACCTCGAAGGCAGTGCGCCCCACCATTATTTTGAACTGAACCTTGCCGATGGAAGCCATGGCCCCTGGATTGTCCCATTCACTGAAATTGGAAGCTCCATAACCCGAAAAGTCGAATCGGGTAACAGGCACAAAGGGAGCCGTTCCACTCGGAGCAAATTCCTTGTTAAATTGAGTTTCCACCGACGCATCTGACTGGAAGGTTGCGCCAAGTACGCTCAAACCCAGTTCCGTACCCGTAAACATTTCGTACCCATTGAGCGTTTGCGCCATGAAGCCCTCAAATCCAGGTGAGCGACTCTCGTATTTGGGATTGCCCGACTCTGCGCTCAGATTGATTTGAATGCCTCCCTTCATTTGTTTTTTAGGGAAAGTTGGCTGCACAATATTGAAAGAATCGGCATTGCGAGTAGAAGTATTTCTCGGTGTAAGTTGAACAACAGCTTTCAGTCCAAACGAAAGAGTTGTTAAAGCAGCAGTTTGGTTACCTTTCGTAAAACTTTCTCTAATTTGCCGAACCACAACATCAGGAATAATCGGTGACAACTCTTGATTGATGCCGATGAGCCTTGTGGCTCCTCCATCCGTCGCAGAACCTAAGTTTTCAGGAAACCAACCCAGAGCAGCTATGTTTTGGTCTTCTGGTAATGTTCTGACTGGTTCCCATTGCACTTGCGGAACAGTAAAAACATGAACAGCACTTAGTGGGGTATTGACCGCCAAACCCTTAATTGCAAAGACATTGTTTACTGACCGTTGGTTGGCGATCACATGAGTAGCGAGCTTCGTGTCTCTTCTTCCAAATAGTGAAGGAGTGACGCAAACTCCAATCAAATCCATATTGGTGGAAACATCTAATAGTTTCCAACCTGACAGCTTTTTCTCAATCTGATCAAAATAACCATCAATTCTAATTTTTTCTTGTCTTTGGTTGCCTTGGTTGCGATTGATTTCATGTTGTTTGATTTCCTCAAGCGTTCGCCCATCTAGTCGAATTGGAATTGATTTAATAGAGGGGTCGCTTGGCGGCGCGATACCAATACCTGCTGACAGGGCTAGATCGCCTTGAAAACTAACTACAGGTTGCTCTGGTTGTTCCCAACTCGTTTGAGCAAATAAAATTGAAGAAAATTTGCTGCTCCTATCAATACTCAACCCTGGTAAAAGATTACTTACATAAGGATCGGGAAGAATGGGTTTCCAGCGCAGTAGACCCTGTAATAAAGTTATTTTCCCTTTGCCAATGCTGTTACGATTTACTGTGGATAGTGTCCCTTCTAAGACTAGCCCAGTGGGTTGAGAAACAACCATTAAAGCATTTTTGAGCGCAAGGGGTTTGGTGGGATGCCTCAAGGCTTCTGGATTTGCTAATAAGGCACCAATTTTAATTTCTTCGGCTTGAGCTTGAAAGATGACCCATCCACTCAAATCTTTCATTGAGCTTCGAGAACCCTCTGCGAATATTGGGCGGTCTGGTTGCATTTGCCCCAGACAACCCACAAGCAGTGTTTCACCCTCAGTAGCATGGCAATAGTATACTAAAAGAAAATTGTTTCGATAACTCAACGATAGTGGGATTCGTGCAGGATTTTCCGACGAAATTTGCCAACAAGAAAAATCCTGTTTGATTTCATTGACAGAAGTGATATCAATCTGGGTATTTTCACTGTATAGAAATAATGCCTGCGGATAAAGCAGCAGCAAAATATCATTCAATATTGCATCGGGTTGTTGCTCATCTGACCCCAGCCACTTTGCTGACAATTCAGATGCCAACCTCAGCCCCCATCCGCCATTATTTTCCGGTTCCCCAAGGGTGACGGGATTACTGACTCTAACAATTGGCAATGCCCAGAAAGCTTTTTTAATGTCGGCTTTACCGTCAGCATTAAAAATATGGCTTTGGGAAAAGTCTGCTTCCCATATAGTTGGCTCTACTTCACAAGGTATAAAAATATGATTTAGTCCGCTTTGATATTCTACGGAAGTATGAAAGTTTGTAAATATCAACTCGTTGCCGTAGCCAGTAAATCTACCGTCGTCCGCAGCAATACCTGTCAAGATGCCATTTTTCCATTTAAAGGTAACTTCTTTAGGATACTGAAACACAATACTTTGTGCCGCAATGCAACCTTCTACCGCAGGAGCATTTGCCTCTGGTTGTACTAACTGGATAGTTAGTTGTCCCGTAAAGTTGCCCTTAAAATTTAAGTATTGACCATCCCAGTTTTTCTCATTTGACAAGGAAAAACTACCACCTTCGATATTAAAGCCAACATATTCATCATTACCGACAGTATTCGCGAACAATTTGCCTGATATCCAAACATGACCTGCCTTTAAACTTGCAGTTTGGGAATGTGTGAAAGCATCTAACCAATGATTTGTCTTTGCTCTTGAAAATAGAAAGTATGAAAGGCCATCACTTTGAGAACGAACCGTTAATTTGTCTTCATAATAGTAAAGATCAAACCAGATAGAGCGACCTTCCTCAGATAAAAAAGGACCGATTTGTTCGCCTCGTTTTTGATTCCATCTGAATTCTTCAAAAGTCTCGATTGGATTGACTGGCAATCGAACATCACCGATCTGCACCCCAATCGCAGGTACGATGTCATTTTCTTGAATTCGTTGAACTAGATACTTGTCTTTTTTGGGTAATCTTGATACTGCATACTTTCTAAACTCTTGAATTTGCTCCCTTGAAGCAGAAAATTCTAATTCGGCAGGTTGTAGCTTCGTTAATGATATATCTTGTCGATCATTGCGTAAGTTATACCCAAGTATCCGACGAATAGTATCCAGATACTTTTCATTTTCTGGCAATGATGATGACAAATTAGATGTCAAGTTAATCAGTTTATGCGCAGCATTTTCTGCATCCATTTTCTGTCTCCGTATAAGGGGTCGTTGAAAATAAAAAATGATTCTTTAACTTCTGCGTTGTAGCCGTCACTTAGCTGATCGCCTTTGTTATCGGATTGACAGATAATCGTTAAAAAACCAAAGGAACACATTGAGCTACCTAACTACATATTATTCGGAAACTTTCTGCATAACACTCTCTGGGGTAACGATATGGGTCAACTTTCTGTATATCAACCCATTTAGGCGTGATCTCACGAAGTTTTCCGTATATCACGCCCAAAAGCCTGTTAGCCAGATTAGGATATTGCCAAAAACCTTGTTTAACTAAATTTCTGACAATAGGCTAAAATAACAGAAGTTTCCTCGTATTCTAGCGACGATTCTTCGATCTGACCGCACCTCTTGACAAAAATTTATAATTATTCGACCTTTAGCGATCGCCCTTCTCCTAAAAAATCTTTGTAACCGTTCAGGGGGGGGGACAAAATCTGGCAATCTGAGACACATGGATGAGCAGTACCTACGGTTAATACCAAGAATTAATGCCGATGACTGGGAGCAGACCCCGGCCAGCGTCAGAGAGGTCTTGAAACAGTTAGTCTTGAAGGTAGAAGAGATTGAACAGCTGGTGGTGATTCGATAGTAGTGATGGGGCTTAATGCCTTGCCAATTGGGCATTGTAGTCGTGTATGAAATACCAAAGGGTTCCCCAACGTGATTCTCCATTTTTTTAGAGAAAGATAGACTCTCTCTCACCAGCCGAGAAATCCTTTGTCGAAAGGTATTATTTAATCTTTCAATAGGATTAGTTCACATTGTCGACAAACTCCTGGAAGACTTTTCCAGAGCTTTTCAGCTGATTCACGGCTTCTATCTCCCAAATAACAACCAATTATTTTTCGGGTAGTTCTATCGATAGCTAACCAAATATATACCTTGATTTTCTTACAAAATACGAAGGACCATAACTCATCACATTCTATGATTAATTTGCCTTTAGGTTTGTCTGTAACCTTTACCTAGCGAGGGACTTGGCTAAATTTATTATTAACATAGTTTTGTAACCATGACCAATCCAGTTACTCTAGCAATACCTCGCAGAAAAATTCTTTCTAGCAGCAGTAGCTCTATTAATTTTTTGGTTTCGTTAGAGACGGTTTTATTACTAGGATTAATTACAAACGGTTGACCACAATCTTTACCCTTACGTTTCGGTTTGCCATTATGTGTAGAACCATTTTTGATGGTATGGCAAGAACCACATTTAGGACAACGAAATATTGAAGCTTGTGAATCTTTTGTCAGAAGATTCTGTTCTAAATCTTCATCGCAATCCAACCAAAATTTAATGATCCAAGACAAGATATTGATAAAAACAGCAATCATAAAAAGCAAATTCTTGACATTTGTCAGGTAATTATTTTTATTAGTCAATATTCTACACAACTCAGGCTAGATAAGCAAGATAGCTTACCACTACTATCGGATCACTGCCCATTATTTTAACGCAAGTCCCTAACCTGTTAAAATATTGATTAATACGGCTCTCTTGGCGTTAGGGTGATAAGAAAATCTTGTGAAAAAATCTCCATTTTATATTGTTATGTTGGTTCAATAATTTTCATCCCTGCTCTAAATTCCCGCAGTGCTTGAGCATGATTTTCTATATTAATACAACGCATCAATAAACCTACATCTAAACTCGGTAAAAGTTGCGATTTACTAACAGCTTCATATCCCTCATTTCCTAAACTATAAAACAATAAATCATCATTTATCCAAAACCAAACTTCAGGAATTTGTAACCGTTTGTATGCTTCTAGTTTATTAATTCCCCCACTACTAACAACCACCTCAATCACTAAATCAGGATGTTTTCTATTTGCCCCCAACTCATAGGATTTATCCCCTTCTCTTTTAACCTTTTCAAATTCATTTTCTAAGGTGACAGAACCAGTAGGAGTAAAATCTAATCCCAAAAATTCTAAATAAATTTCTAGTAAAGCGCCAATACGTTCTTTGATGGTTTCGTGTTTTTTCCCCGGCATTTTTCTAATCTCCAAAACTCCATCTAAAAAGGATAACCTCAACCCTGGGCGATCGATTAGCTGTTCAACAGCTTTAAATTCTCTCCAGGTTAAGTCACTAATTAAAATTGGTTCTGCTTCTCGTTCGATTAGTGTAGTTATCATAATTTAAACCCAAATTTAGAGAGTGAATTTTTCTCAACATGATATCATAATAAAAACAGATTATCATGAAGAATATCATGGCAGCATACAAACTGAGAGGAGAGGTAGAAATCATAGTCTGACAAACTACCCTTAATCATACCATAGCCAGTAAACCTTTTGAGAATACCAAATCATCAGACCTCTTGTAAAAATCAAAAATTGTTGTTAGGATTAGAAGTCAGTAGTCAGGAGAATTAAGAATGAATAATAATCAATTAAATGGTCTATTTACAGATTTTAGACAATCTAATCATTATTTTTGACGTTTTTGAATCCTCAAAAATTAATTATGCAAGAGATATTATCTAAATTACTTGTTAATACTGCACACTTAAAACTCAAATCTGATAACTGATAACTGATAACTGTTTTACTCGGCTTTTACCAAACCCTGAGAGCGAATACAGGCCTGTTCCCAGCGACAGTCGGGATTAACTTCCACCGGTTTGAGTTGCGCCCAGATTTCGCCTTGAGCATCGGCATAAAAACTATCGATAATAGCAGGAATACGAGTACCGAAAGGTTCAGTAATCAGGACAGAATCGGTCAGATTAAACACTTCGCCATTGGCTCCCGTCGCTTTTTCGATGACGGGAATTTCTGCTTTGGGAATCGGTTTTCGGAATAGAGGAGCCGAATCGGAACGGGGACGGAGAGGAGATTTTATCTCGCTACTGACTGATTTTACCGTTTCCGCGGCTGGTTTTTCCTCAATTATTTCTGGAGGGGTTTCCGGGGGTTTGGGGGGTACTGCGGCTCTAGAACCCTTTTTAATAATTTGTAGAGGTTGTAGGGGAGGAGTAGCTTTAATTGGCTCTTCGGGGGGTTCAGGGGTGCTAGGGGTTTTCTTCGGGGGACGTGGCATGATACGACAAGGAAAATAAAAACTATAGGATTATTGAAGCACATCGAGCCGCTAACCCGCTCGACCAGTGCTTGTATCAATTTTGCTGTGGCTAATTCTTCCCTGTCCCCGGGCCAGATACCCGCACTATAGCTATCTGGGAATTAGTCGATTCCCTTCTCCCCTCCAACTTATTAAAAAATTTTCTCATTAAGTATTGACAAAAATTCCTAATAAGCTTATAGTTATTTATAGTGTTCTCCTCTTAAGGATCGGCAGTGGAACCGTGCGGCAGTCTTTAACAACGCGGTTCCCATTTTTTTTTGGAACGATAGAAGGCTTTTAACGTCTCTAAACTTCTAGGTTTCCTCATCCTTTGGCTTTTATGAACGATAATTCCGACCTGTACCTCGATCATCTCACCCATGCAGATACTGTCATTACTGCTGAAATTGTCGAGCATGAGAGTCAATCAACAGATGAGACAGATTGGCCGGCTCTATCCTCTCATTTACGTCAACAAAATCAAGAATTACAAGCGGAGATCTGGCGACGGGAGCAAGCTCTCGCAGAACTGCGATCGCGGTTAGCCGAGCAACATCGTCGCTTGCAAAGTTGCGATACTCTCATCCAGCAGCAAAACGAGGAACTACAATACGAAAAGCAACAATTACAGCGAGCTTTAGGGGAAATCGAACAGTATCGTCAGGCAGAACAACGGCAACCGATGATTATTGCCAATTTGACCGCAGAATTGACCCGCACGAGCCAACAATTAGCCCGTTTAGAGCGAGAATGTGCCTTAATTCAGGAAAGTTATCAGGAAAAAAGCCAAAAACTGTGCAACTATGACCAGCAATTGCAGGAATTACGCACCCGTCTCCAACGTCAGCAACGCTACACCCTCCAGTATAAAGCGGCCTTGGCCCAGTATTTCCAGTGCGGTAGCGATCGCAATTCTCCCCCGGATTTAGCCATTGTCGCCAAGGCAGCCGCAATCGAGCCTTGGTCTCAGACAGAGAATCAAGAAAGGGATGAAGTGACTCCCATCGATGAGTTTTTAGCGGAATTAGAGACAATTGAGCCAGTAGAATCCTTAAATAAGAAAGACAGGGATTGGCCCGCACCTATCATCTCTCCTTCCCCGAAATATTCCTCTTTTCGGGTTGATTTGCCCACTTTTATTAAATATCGCCAAGAAAAAAATAATTCCTGAACAACAGAAAGAGAGCCGGCGACTGTCCATGTTTCGTCTCGGCTCTCTATTCTGGTTCGCTCCTCACACTAATTAAAATCTATCATAAGCTGATAGTTTTGTCCACTAAATTTATAAAAGTTAATATTTTTAGCGAAAATTGGGGTTTAAAACCCTGTCATGACCGCTTAGGGTAGGGCGGCTTTTTGGTATCTTTAGCTATCTGATCAATTCTCTGAGAACGTCCGTCTTAGTTCCACCAGTAGCTTGACAGAATTGATCTAGATGCTCCCTTTCGGAATCTTCTCGACGTTGTGAGATCATCAGTGCTTTGTCTCGTTCCCAAATATCGCTCTTCTGGGACTTTCGGAAATCCCTGACCGAATCTAGATTCTGAAACCCTTGCTTGACAAGTAATCGCTAACTTTTTTTCTCATAAAAACTCAAATTTCGAGTTTCTGTTAGTTAGCGATAGCTTGAAGGCTTACCCCATAAGAGAGCTAGAGTTTAGAGACTGTAAGACTTTTGCCAGACTCCCTCCAAGAGCGATAGCTCTCGGATTACCAGATTTCCTCCCCCCCCCGAACGGTTACAAAGAAGTTGACTTTTTTTTAGAGCGTAATCGTAAACCTATTAGTGCAGTAACTCCTAAAGCGATCACCGAGGTCATTTCTGGGGTTGAAGTTATCTTTAAAATTTGCCCCTGTCCACCCACAAAGCCTTGATTGGCAACATAGATAGCTCCATCACCCCCAATTGCTAAACCCGTGGGAAAGGATAAACCCTGATCTAAAATACTTTGACGAGTCCCATTAGGTGCTATTCTCCAAAGCTGACCACTAAAATCTCCTGCCAGAAAATTACTAGCATATTCTAGAACATATAAACTACCATCGGGGGCGAAAGCAAGATCAATGATATTAGTAAAACCTGTCGCAAATTCTTCTAAATTGGTGCCATTAAACCGATAAACATTAGCCCCACCCACGGGAAAAGGAAATCCAGTAAGTTGCCCGATATAGAGTTGATTGTCCGGACCAATAGCCATCCCTGTGGGTACGGCTTGCATAGGAAAAGGATTCGGTAAATTAGGAATAAAGGGTGGTGGTGTAACTAAGCGAACGGGAAAAGCAGCGATCGCTGTTATATCCCCGTTGCCATCAACTCTGAGCAAGGAATTTCCCCCCGCATCGGTGGCGTAAATAACACCATTTTGCACAACGAGGGAGTAGGGATTACTATCAACTCCATCCCCATCAGGATTATTATCTCTCTCAAAATTGACTAAATCTGCTTTTAGTGACCAACTAGGTGTTCCAGATAAGTCTATGGCAATTGCTTGGCCAAAGGCAGGAATACCTAAAGTATTATCTCTAACATCTGGATGAGTTCCCAAACCGATAATACCGAATAGCTGCCCTGATTGGTCGAAGTAAAGGTCTTGAAGACCAATACCCTCATCGAAAATTTGGGTCTGAAACCCCGTCGTTCTACGACGGCTTTACTGTTAAATATTAGAACATTTACGAAATATATGCTAAAATGTGAGGTATGGAAAAAGCCTATTCGTTTCG
>SFCA01000268.1:0-24586 GCA_007095475.1 Microcystis aeruginosa Ma_QC_C_20070703_M131
CAGGCCGTCAACCAATTATAGATGGTCTTTCTCGTAACTCCAAATATTCCGCTCAATTCTTCTATCGTGGTTCCCTGAAAACTTAAGAGTATACATTTCGCTCGCTCTCTTACTTGATGCTGTTTACTAGCTCGATAAATTCTCTCTAGCATTTTCTGGCTCTCGGGGTTTAGGTCTCTAATCAATCTCATTGTATTTTCCTGCTACTTTGTTTTTTCATGTATTATACTTCTTAATTTTTTATTTGGGTAATTAATTTTGCATGACTACTTATAAGAGATGCCCTTGTGTCAGGAAATCAAATCGGAGAGGGTTTTGTCAAGAGTCGAGAGAGAAATTGTATCTAAGACTAACAAAATTAGACCACCCACATTTAAGCCTTTTTGTCATAAAATATTGCTTAAAACCCATTGCCAGTAGGGACTATAGCTACAATGATGGATTTTTATCAAGGTGAAGAATTGTAAAATTTTTTCTCAGAAAAAATTAATTATTGAAAATGTTCTCAATAGTAGTTTCTACAATGAAGGTTTTTCGTCAAAACATCTTGGGGAATGTAAAAATATATAAAAGTATATGAAGAGCTGCGGAATGTCAGCTACAATTAAATCGGCTCGCTTGTGAGTTTATTCTCTGCTTGGCACGACTCCCAAGGGTGACGACGAGAGTAAACCAGGTGGCTAGGATAAACCTAAAATTTTCCCAAAATAGGAGGAACCTCTCATGGTTGAGGCCATCTTGCCGGGTACTTACATAACAGTACGAGATGAAGGACTGATTAGTGCTGGTCAGGTTGTTTCAGGAAATATCGGAATTGTTGGAACCGCAGCCAAAGGACCAGTGGATGAGGTACAAATTCTTGGCAGTTTTTCGGAAGCTAAAGCAATTTTCGGGGAAATTGATCCCGCTCGCCAACTAACCTTAATTCAAGCACTAGAGCAGATTTATAACAATGGCGGTAAGACTGTGTATGCAGTTCGTACAGCTGCTAAAGCCGCCAAAGCTACCTACAAAATCAAAGATAGCTCTGACAAAGATCTGGTGACACTAGAGGCAAAAACTCCAGGAACCTGGGGTAATGACATCAAGATTAAAATCAGCGATGCCGACTCTCCCAACAGCAAGAAAGTTGAGCTAACCTATCAAAATACTAAAGAAACCTATACCATTTCTAAGTCCGGCGACCTGGAACAACAAGTCAATAACCAGACTAAAGTATCTACCTTAGTGACTGCCACTCTAGCTAAAGGCTCTTCCTCTACTTTGCCAAAAAACACCGACGATAGTGGTGAGAAATTTACCCCAGGCTCCGATGGAGAACCGGCTAGTGCCGAGGAATATAAAAATAGTCTGGTACAACTGGAGAATGAACTAATAAACTTGGTTTTGCTGGCTGGACAGGATGTCAGCAACTCCGCAATGGTGACAGCACTGCTGGGTCACTTGAACACAACCGCAACAATCAAGCGAGAACGGATCGGCATTATTGGTAGCGGAACCCCTGATGATGTTGACACGATCGCCGGACACCCCCTGGATAGCGATCGCCTGATTTTGGTCGCACCAGGACTACAAATCTCCCCCCAGGTTAAACTCTCAGGCGCTTACACAGCAGCAGCAGTCGCGGGCCTACTGGCATCTCTGCCAGTGCAGGCTAGTCCGACTAACAAACCTTTGACGATTCCTGGACTCGCCAAGGAGTTTTCCACCTCCCAGTTGGAAAAGCTGGTCGGGAAGCGAGTGCTGGCGATCGAGAAACGGGAGGGTTTTCGGGTGGTCAAAGGCATTACCACCGCCACCAATTCTGCTTGGCATCAGATTACCACTCGGCGGATTGTTGACTTTGCCATTTACGGGGTGCGCTCCGCCTGCGATCCCTACATTGGCAAGTTGAATAACGAACGGGTACGGGGAGCGATGAAAGCTACTCTTGATGCCTTCTTGACGCGCATGGTCCAGAATGAAGCTCTGATTAGCTATGAGTTAGCCGTCACCGCTAACCGAGTTCAGGAAATTGCCGGAGAAGCGATCGTGACCATGACCCTGCGACCGACCTTCAGTATTGACTTCATCAAAGTAACCATGTATCTCGGTTAACCCACCCATCAATTACTTCTCAGAGGAGGAAAACTATGGCCAATAACAACGTTTTTCGAGGGTCTGATGCTACCCTGGTGTTAGCTGTGGATGACAAAGCCACCGAAGAAGGAAAACTGGCGGATGGATTGATTAGTGAGTATGAGTTTTCTAATGTCGTGGGACGACTGCGAAATGTACAGGTGAACGTCCACAATGAGATCAGACCCTATCACGAAATTGGCAAGCGCTTTCCTACTGAACTCCGTCCAGGTAATGTTGATGTTTCAGGCTTTGCTGAACGCGCTCACATTAACGGCGCACTCTTGCGGTTATTGTTAGGTGATGCGGCAAAAAGTCCACCGCCAGCAGACCCGATTCCCCAGCCAACTTTCAACATCGTCATCAATTTAAAAAATCCCGCACTCCCCAGCAACAGCAGCAAACTCGTACTATTTGGGGTCAAGTTTGAAAAGTGGAGTTTCAGTTTGCCAGAAGATGATTTTATCATGGAAGGGGTTACTTTCCGCGCTTTACGGATCAGCAGCGAAGAAACCGCAGGCTAACAATTATGGCTGAAATTTCCCTGACTCCAGAAGACCTGTTAGCGGGTGCTTCTGTCACTTTTGATATTGCTATCCCAGTCAGTATTTTGCATCCTGGCGAACTGGATACTTCAGCCGATAAATTCCCAGAGTCGAGGCGAATTGTCCAGATTCGTCCTCTGACTATTGGGAGATTTCAATTGATAATGAAGGCTTCTCGACAGGATGCAGGATTAATTCCCCTTTTAATGATTAAAGAATCCTTAGTTGAGCCAACTTTATCCTTGGAACAAGTTAAACAACTCCCTTTAGGATTGGTCAATTTTTTAATTGACAATATCCGCGAAATTAGTGGTTTAACAGGAAAAAAAAATCTTTCTTAGATGTTAGTCAGTCCCCTTGGGTACAAGCAGCTTATATCCTCGCTAGGGAATTTGGTTGGACTCCCCAACAAGTACAAACAATGACAATGGCGCAAGTTTCTCTATATTTACAAATGATCGCTGAGGATTCAACCAAAAACCATGAATGATGATTTCCTAGTCAGCCTCGGTTTAGAATTATATCAGGAGTTTCAACAATGGAATTACTCTTTAATTGACAACTGGCTCAATAGTATAGAGCTTTTAGAAAAAGACCTGCAACCTTTAGCAAGATTGCACCTTGCTGTAGAAGATTTATCGGAAATAACCGATTTATTTAGAGATTGGGAGGCTTGGCT
Organism: Microcystis aeruginosa Ma_QC_C_20070703_M131; assembly: GCA_007095475.1. Taxonomy (GTDB): domain Bacteria; phylum Cyanobacteriota; class Cyanobacteriia; order Cyanobacteriales; family Microcystaceae; genus Microcystis; species Microcystis aeruginosa_I. The sequence goes on from SFCA01000268.1 coordinate 3,343, forward strand.
AACTGCTGATTTTGTTCCATCTTTAAGGTCTAAAAATGGTGAAATGTCTTCTCTTGAAAGGGATAGTTCTCCATTTGATTTAGGAGTAAATTCTTCTTCTTTCATGTCATTTTCTCGTCAATCTTTGGCTTCAGCTTCTGATTATACTCAACCCAATTCAAGAGTAAGAACAAGCAATTATCCGCCTTTACAAAAGGAGCAAGACAATTTATATAACATTCCTCAAAAGAAACAGATAAGTTTTGATGATAATCATCAAGCTAATAATATTTATCCGCAGAATAACGCAACGAAAAACCAGCGAGAATTAACCGATTTAGTTAGGGATATATCAGGAGAAAATTTACCCGTAGATTCAGATAATCTCAATTTGGAAACAACCCCTTGGCAAAATTCTCAACAAAAGACTGAAATTGAGTCAAATAATCCCTCACCGAAAAACTGGCAAGAATTAACCGATTTAGTTAGGGATATATCAGCAGAAAATTTACCCGTAGATTCAGATAATCTCAATTTGGAAACAACTTCTTGGGAAAATTCTGGACAAAAGACTGAAATTGAGTCAGATAATCCCTCACCGAAAAACTGGCAAGAATTAACCGATTTAGTTAGGGATATATCAGCAGATCAGATAAACTCAATTTGGAAACAACCCCCTGGGAAAGTTCTAGACAAAAGACTGAAATTGAGTTAAATAATCCTTCACCGAAAAACTGGCAAGAATTAACCGATGTAGTTAGGGATATATCAGGAGAAAATTTACCCTTAGATTCAGCAACAGCGGCTGATATTATCTCTCAGCCTGCTGAGATGTTACCAATTCCACCCCAACTTTTACAGCAATCCAGAGAAAAGTTATATTATCAAATTAATAATATTAACAGCAACTTTTCTAATATTCAAAAAACAGAATTAGAAATCAATAAACAGGAATCTGAAAATCAATCTTTAAATCAACACCATAGCCTGCAAGATACTGAACAACAAGCAATCGATCTAGATTATATTCTAGAAACTCTACAAACAAAAATTAATCAAGAATACCGACGATTTTATGGAGGTTAAATATGGCAATTGAAATCGCAGGAATTCAACTGAATCGAGTACATCAAATCGAGACAATCGAGCAAAATAACTTTGTCTATCACCAAATTCCGGGAAAACAGGGAAACCTAGTCCAGAATTTTGGTAGAGATTCGGTAAGATTACAAATCAAAGGCATTTTTTATGGTAATAAATACTTGGCTGATTTAGAGAAATTAAGAAAAATTTACAAAGAGCAAAAACCAGTTGAATTTATTGCTGAAATTATCGGACAATCCTATTTTAGTCAAGTCATTTTAGAAAGGTTTGCCGTTGTTCAATCTGCCACAGATCCCGATCAATTTAGCTATACTTTAACCTTAGCTGAATATGTCCCTCCAACTCCCAGTCAAGCATTTGCACAAGGGGCTTCTGTTGATGCTAATATTAAAGCAGATGCTGCTAGTTTTATGACCGTTGCTATGCTACCAGATGCTTTACAATTTGGTTCAATTCCAGCAATTACTAATCCGATAGAACCATTAAAAGCTTCTCTCGATCCTATCAAAGAAGCAACTAGCACTCTTGATGGTAATCTTAGTGATTTAAAATCACTCTTTAACCTTTAGGGAAAATATAGCGTTTTTTAGTATTTTTGAGATTTTCCTCCCACACTTTCTACACTCCCCTCCCCCTTATAACTTTATTGACAGTCCCCCGACACCTGCTATAATGATTACCATCGGTTTTGATAACAGTTCCATTTTCCCTGAAATCCTTGATGTCCTAAGACTTTTCAAAGAATCGGGGATTAGCTCTAAGTCTCGCACTGTATCACCTAACTGTCAGCGCAGAAAAAATGTGACGATTTGTGTCAGACGCTCGGATTATTAATCATTACTTTAAATAAAAATTATGAGTTTAGCAATTCTCGATCAAATCCAAACCCTTGATGTAGATTCACAAGCAACTTTTGCGGAAGCGGGAAACCCTTTTACCGATTCTCAGAAATCAGTTAAGGATAATTTAGGGGGAAAAGTTACCCCTCTTCCTTCCTCAGATTTAACCAATAGCTTTGATCAAGTAACTCAACAGATTACCAGCAATCCAATAGAGATTCCTACAGCACCTTTTTCTGTGGGTGAAATTCAAACACAGGTTACGGGAAAATTAGGCGATATTTCTAGCATTAGTATAGACACTTTAACCCAGTCAATTCCGACTAATCCAGGTGCAGATACTTTTAAAGGATTAGCTGTCACAGATCAAGTTAATAGTTCTCTTAGTAATTTAACTTCATCTATTACTGGTAATGCTAATTTTGGTCAACTTGGTATTTCCCAAAATCAATCAACTCCCTTTGATGAGTTTCAAGAGTTTCTCAATAATGCTCAAGCTTTTCCGGGTAAAGTTTTAGATGCTATTATTAAAGCCTTTAAAAATTTTATTGATAAATTATCTAATCCAGACGAATGGTTAGATAGGCTTAGTTCTGACGCTTTAACTGAAATTTTTGTTGAACAAATTCAAGAACTTAATTATATCTTACCCAATGGAGCGATTCAACTCTATACCTTACAACTTAATCAACAGACCCAACTTTATAAAGATTATCAAAATTTTCTAAAATCTCTCAATCCTAAAAATTTAAGCCGTGCCAAAATTATCCCCTTAAGACAACAAATCAAAAGCTGGTTATCGGAGGTTAACTCTCAAGGAGAACAGATTAATTTAGCAATTAAAAATCTTAACTCTTTTGATATTGATAAGTTTTCTACGCTCTTAGCAAATCTTCCCAATAGTGGAGGGGGACAAATTGAAACTCTTTCCAAAATGTTTCAAGGCATAGAAAATTTTGTCAATAGTTTAAAAGAACGGATTACCACAGTCACAGAACAACTAAAAACCTTCATTACAAACATTCAAGATTTAATTGATCAGGCTATTACCAAAGTCAGCGAAATCGGGAACAAGATTTTAAAAGCGATCGCCGATAAAATTGAACAAGCGGGAAAAGCTTTAGATCAGGTTCAAGCTTATCTGACTAATACGATTGATAAATTAGTTGATTTTGTTGAACAAACAGCAGCAAAATCTGATGAAATTGTTAAACCTTTAAAGCAAGCGATCAATCAATTTGCTAGTAATGCGGTACAAGATATTGAAACAGTAGCGCAACAAATTAAACAGACAACTCAAACAATTGAGAAATCTTTAGATGAAGTAAATAAAAAAATTACTACTGAACTTAGTCAGGAACAATTGAAAGCAAAAATCAAAGAACTTCTGGGTAAAGTAACAGGTGTTTTACAGAGTCAACCAGTTAAAGATGCTTTGAATAAAGCTGATCAAGGTATCGATCAAGTGGTGGCTGCTTTACAGAAAGTTTCCCTTGAACCTGCTTTTCAATTAGCAGTTACTCAAACCAATAAATTAGAACTAGAATTCAAAAAGATAGATGTTTCTACCATGGGGACGGCACAAAAAACCGCCTTAAAAGTAGGGGTCAAAATTCTCCAAGAAATTGATGTTCCTGGGGTAGTTAATCCAGAATTAACAGCAGCCTTCGATTCTCTGTTAGATCCGGTTGTTGGGTTAGTAGATTCAATTCAAGGAGAAATTAAACAAGTTGATGAACAAGTTAAATCTTTTGCTCCCGGAACCTTAGTTAAGACTTTTCTTGATCCTTATATTCAATCTCTAGTGACGGAACTGAATAAATATAAACCTTCTGTACTTTTAGAGACAGTTAAACAACTGTATGAAACCTTACTAGAAAAGTTAGAAATTTTGAATCCTAATCAGCTTTTAGAACGTTTAGAAGAACTTTATGAAAAATTACTTGCAGTTGTTGACTCTCTCTCTCCTGAAAAACTCACACAGTTCTTGACGGAAAAGCTAAATGCACTGAAAAGCATCTTAGATAACTTACCAGTTGAACAACTGATCAATAAAGTTATTGAAGCCATCGGTGATGTGGAAAAACTGTTAAGCGGTTTAGGATTAGACAATGTGTTAAATTCTGGTTTTTGGCAAACTTTAGAAGAAATTTTGAGCCTTAACCTCCAAGAACAAATTCAACAAGTAGATACTATTAAAGCGAAAATTCTAGAACGGGTTAATAACATTGATGAAAGCAAGTTAATTGCTGCGTTAACTAGCTTACGCGCTAATCTTACCAACTATGCAACGGATCCTAACATTGCGATCAGTAACGCCAAGAATGAGTTAAACCAAGCTTGGAACAACTATCAAAAAGCATCGGAGGATTTTACGGCTGAATGGAATCGCAGCAAGCCACTTTTAGACAATTTTAATCCACCAGCGGAATTTGCGGTAGATTATCGAGATTTGTTAACTCGTATGACTGCTCTACGTCAAAGATTAGTTACTGCAAAAGTTAACAACGATCCTAGTATAAAAGAGCCAACTCCTTCGTCAAATCCAACCAGAGAAAAGTTAGACAACTTACTGAAAAGTGCTACAGCGCGAAGTGATGAACAAATTATTGCTGATTTGAAAAAAGTCATTCCCAATGAAATCGAATCTCAGTTGACAGGTCCGCTCAAAAGGATTCTTAGTAGCTTGGATGAAATTCTCGCTCAACCCCGTACTGTCCTAGCAGAAATCAAGAAAGTCATTCAACGCTTGCAATCTGCTCCTACAGACATCGCCAAGATTCTGAAAAATTTAACCACTGATTTTGGTAACATTATTCGGGATTCGATCAATAAAGTTAAAACTGCTATTGATGGTACTGTAAATAAAATTATTGATTCCCTGGAAACAATTTACAAAGAGATTGTTGATAAACTCAAAGAACTAAGACCTTTGCTGATTCTAAATTCTTTCTATGATGTCAGTGATTTTAAAGGTGGTACTGTGGTACATCTCTTGACAAAATTACGGCGTAAAGAGCCATTGGATGCAGTTTCAGCCTACTTCTGGACAACTCTCAATGAAACGCAAAAAGCCTTGCTAGAAAATGCTGATCCTAACCAACCAGGAACGCAAAAAGCTCTTTTTAATGCTCTCAATAAATTACTAACAGATGTAAATTTCTACGGAACTGAACGCTTCAAATTAGTTGCTGAAAATCTTCCCCAAGAAGCTAAAGATTTAATTGCTAAACCCCAGCGCAGCGAACTAGAAACTATCCGCTTAAATCGGTTACTGCTAGAAACCGCTTATCCTCAAGAAATAATTCTGAGCTTACAATCAATTTATCCATTCTTCTTAGGGAAATTGAAGGATATTTATCCCACCGAAATAGTCAAAAAACTAGATCAACTTCATGCTAACATTGTCAAACTCATCCTTGATATTCCTAAAGCTTTAGAAGGTGCGCTTAATGATGAATATCAAAAAGTATTAGCTGCTTATCAAGAAATACGCCAGAAAATTGACCGTATTTTTAAAGCTTTAATTGAACGATTATATGGGTTAGAAAGTGAGTTAGGTATCGGATTAGAAGATGTCAGTGATGCTTACCGAAGTTTATTAGTAGCTATTCCCGTTTAAGAGAAGGAGGTTAAACTAAATTTATGAATCAACCTCTACAAGTTAACTATAAAGTAACGATTGGTACTACCACTTATACGGTTGATGATTCATCGTTGGTTTTAAACTTGCGGGTAAGTTCTTCATTGAATATTCCTGTCAATTTATGTGAGATTTCCCTCAGTCTTGCTGATTCGTTGGCTCCCTCTCTTGATGAATCGATAACGGTTAAATTAGGAAGTAATTCTCAATTAAGCCAGGTTTTTCAAGGTAAAGTTAGCCAGATAAAATGGCAGGTTGATCAGGTAAATATTGAAGCTATGAGTAGTTTTAGTAGCTTGACGAAGGCAAAATTTAACCTCCTCTATGAAAAGTCCTTTGCTGGAGATATAGTAAAAAATATTGCTCAAAATATATTGGGGTTGAAAGTTAAGCAAGTTGACAATGGGATTAAATTTCCTGTCTATGTTATCGGAAATCAGCACACAGTTTATGAAAATTTACAAATCTTAGCTCAGAAATGCGGCTTTGATCTGTATGCTAACATTGAAGACCAATTAGTTTTTGCTCCCTATAAAACCTCAAAAAAACATAAATTTGAGTATGGCATTAATCTTCTTGCTTGGGAACAGATGGAGGAAAATCCCTTGCAATCTGGGGTAGAAGTTTATGGGGAAAGTCCCGCTAGTCAGGGACAAGGGGAAAAAGCTGTATCTTGGCTCACTAAAAAAGAGGTTAAAGGAACTGATGGCAAAAAATCTCCAGAAACTTTGCAACTAAAAGATTCTACTGCTAGAACTCAAGATATTGCCAACAAAATTGCTAAAGCTTACTTAAACAAATACCAGAAAAAACAAAAAGGAGTGATTAAAGTTGTGGGGGAACCTGAAGCTAAATTAGGCGACGGTGTTGAAATTGCTAAAATGCCAATATCGTCGCTTAATGGTACTTTTAAGATTACGGGAGTAGAACATTATTTATCTCGTAACAAGGGATTTTATACTACCATTCACTGGGAGGAAGTCTAATGGATTCAATTGTCGGCGTAATGAAAAAAGTTGCTCAACAGGAAGCACAAAAAATCTACACTACTGAACTTGGTATTGTTACTGCAATTTTTCCTCATTCAGCAGAAAATGATCAAGATAATTATCAATGTTCAGTAAAATTGAAAAATAAAAGGCAACCAGACGGAACTGATTTTGAACTCAGGAAAGTTCCCCTTGCTACTCCCCATTTAGGATGGGTAAATATTCCCAAAGTTGATGACCTGGTTTTGGTTACTTTTATTGGGGGTGATCTCAATTCTCCCGTGATTATTGGTCGTTTATACAATGATCAAGATCAGCCACCTGTCAACCAAGAGCAAGAATTTTTATTACAACATCCTCTGGAAAATGGTAGTCAAATTAAGATTGATAAAGATAGTGTGATTACCATTACCAGTAAAGATGAAAAAAGCATTGTGACAGTGAAGGATAAAGAAATCACAACAACTAATGAGAAATGCGAAATTAATCTTAATGATGGCGATATGACCTTAAAAACTCAACAGTGTAATATTGTTCTTAAAGGAACGACTTTGACGATTGATAATGGGACTTGTAAAATTGAAATTGCCAGTGGAGGAATTACTATTGATGCAGCAAGTAGTAATCTGACTTTGAAAAGTTTAGGTGGGATAAAAATTGGCGATGCTGCTACTTCTAGTATCCAAGTTGGGGGGAGAGTTCTAGCAAATGCGATCGCCGACAATGATGACATTTTGTTAACAACTCATACCCATCTGGGAAATTTAGGTGCGCCTTGTCCGATTCTGGTTCCGACTGAAAAAATTAACTCAATTCAAGCTAAAGCAAGAAATACAAAAGTAGGATAATTAACTAAGTAAAATTGACAAAGAGGCTTAAATCATGGTCAGACTTAAAGGCGCAAACAGCGATTATGAATATTCAAGTCAAACTGATGGAATTGTTGACAAAACGACAGAAAGACCAGAGCTTTTTCTTCAGATTTTTATCTGTCCCTATGATATGCCTAGTCGCATCGAAAAACCCCATAATGGTAAATGGTGCATAGGCACAGATCAGAATTGTCCCCACGAAGGGAATAAATCCGGTCATGCTCTTATCAATCTACATCAAAAGGAGGGAATTTCTTTAATTACTGACAACAATAATAAACTCTCAGTCACTCAGGAGGGTAATATTGAACTCATCCCCGCTAGTGGAAAAGTTATCATTAAAAGGGATAAAAAACCGAGTTGTTCTTTAACCCTGTTAGATCAAGGATTAGAAATCAAGCTAGAAAATGGCGCAGCAATTCGTTTTGATTTAGCCGGTAACATTGAATTAAGTCCTGCTGTCAATAAAACAGTGACGGTTAAAGGCAATCTTACCGTAGAAAAGGAAATTACTGGAAAACTTTCCTCCGCCATAAAACAGGAATTAATTCAGGAAATTAAGCAAAGCTTAAATAAATAATCAGGGGTTAGAATATGACCAGTATCAATACTTTTGATCTGCAATTAACACCGGGGGAACTAGGACAAAAACAAGATCTTAATCGAGTTGATGGACGAAAAAATCTAGCACAAGCTATTGTTAATAGATTTTATACTCGTCGGGGAGAATTGACAAAATTAGGACATCCATCCTATGGCTCTCGCCTTTATTTATTAATGGGAGAACCCAATAATATTCGTACCCGTAAGCTTGCAGAACTTTATATCAGAGAATGCTTAGAGCAAGAATCTCGGATTGCTGAAATCAAGGAAATTAGATTTGAACCACCTTCTCGCGACTTAGATAAACGCAATGTTTTACTAACAACAATTATTTTGCAACCTGTAGGAGAATCTACCGCTCTTAACATTCAGTTAGCCATCAATCTTTAGCCATAATTATCCTTTCACCAACACCGAGAATTAGATTATGACTTTTGAACCGAAAAAATTTGAAGAAATCTACACCAACATGGTGCAGAAATCCCAAGAAAAAGTTCCTACTTTGACAGATTTTCAGGTAGGTAGCGTTATTCGCACCATGTATGAATCTTTTGCTTATGAAATTGGGATACTCTACGAACAATTAAATCAAGTTTATCTGTCAGCCTTTATTGATTCAGCAGAAGGTTCACAATTAGAAATGTTGGTAGCTTTGCTAGGAATTCAACGAGGATTACCAGATTTTGCCGAGGGAACCGTCACTTTTCAACGGGATTTAGGAACCGACATAATTGAAATTCCTGTGGGAACTTTAGTGACTACAGAAGACAGTGAAAAATCACCGAAAAAAGCTTATACAACTATTGAATCCCAAATTTTTCCCGCCAATTCAAAAACTCTTGATGTTAAAATTCAAGCTGTAGAACGAGGAGAAGAACAGGTGACTAAGGAGGAGACAATTAATATTATGCCTCTTCCCATTCCTGGAATTAAATCAGTCATCAATAAAAGTCCTATACAGTTTACTGGAAAGAAAACAGAAACCGATGAGGAATTGCGACAAAGAGCAAAAATCGCCCTGATTTCTTCTGGAAAAGCTTCTAATATTGCTCTGGAAAATGCACTTTTAAGTCAGCCGAGTGTTAGAGAAGTTAAACTGATTGAAAGGTTTAATGATCCTGACAAAAAATATGGTTTAGTTGACATATTTGTCGATGGCGTTGATTTTAGCAATGAAACTAAAGTTCAAAGCCTAAAAAGTCAGATTGATAAAGTTAGAGCATCGGGGGTATTTGTTCGTTTACAATCAGCTATACTGGTTCCTATAGATGCTGTATTTAAGATTGAAATTAATCCAGGTATAAAAATATCGGAAATGGAGCGCAAGACAATAGAAAAATCTGTAGAAGAAAGCATCATTGCTTATATTAGTCAGATAAAAATGGGACAACCTTTGTTGTTTTCTCAACTAACTCGCCAAATTCTTTCTGTAACAAATATCTATAATATAGAGCGTTTTGAAATTTGTACCTATGTTCCAACAGACAATGGCTCTATTCTCAGTACACCAACTCAATGTTATGCTGATAATGATCCTCGAAAGAAAATTGATATTGGGGAAGCGCAAAAAATCTATCTGCGTAAGATTTGGGTAACTTCACAAGTTAAAAAAGTTCCTATTGTAATTCAATTTAAAATCAATCAGGATATTCAATCTTCTCAAGAACAAGAAATTATCAATAAATTATCAGAATATTTCAAAAGTCTAAAATCTGGTGACTCAGTGAAAAAAGAAGATATTAAAAATAAAATTGCTGAAGCTCGAATCAGTCCTCAAGACTTGAAGTTACAAGCTTCAGATTTGTCATCTTTAGCAGTAGTTACACCAGAAGGAATTAAATTGAGTTTTGCCGAAAAAGCGGAATTAGACAAAGAAAATCTGTTTATCTATCGTAACATCCTGAAAATTGTTGGTGCAGTTCAATTTACCCCTCCTAAGACAACTAATGATGAGGAGAAAAATAAAATCAAGCAAAAAATTATTGACAGTTTGAACGCTTATTTAGAGACTCTTAAACCCGAAGAAAATGTTGATATTGATGTGTTAGAAAAAACGGTCAAAAATGTTGTTAATGATATGCCAGTCAAGCTTGATATCAATGATTTGATTACTCTGATTAATGATCAAGAAGAATTAAGAATAAATCAAAAGCAAATTGAAGTTAAACAATGGGAAAAAGCGCAACTTGGTAATTTTTGTGTAACTAGCGAGATTGAAAGTATCAAGGTAGATATTACTAAATTAAGTTTAAAATTGGTAATTCCCAATCCTTCTCCTAGTGGCTTCAAGCAAACAGATGTGATTGAACCAATACAAAAAGCTGTTACTAAAGCCATTCAAGAATTTCCGAAGCCGGAACAAGGGAAAAACTTGTCTTATGCGGGTTTGCAACAAGCTATTCTTACACCAATTAGTTCGCCAGAATTACAAAATTTATTGCGAGGCGTTACTTACGTTATCGAAAATTTTGACCTAACAGCAACTTCTGAATGTGATAACCGCACTCAAACAAGAAATATTAACAACAATAAAGAGATTCATGTTCGTTCCGTCGAAATAATCAAAGAAATCAACCCTCCAGCAACAGTAGAAGTGAAATAACCCTACTAAGCAGTGGACTGTTTCAATTAATTTAGCGCATTGATTAATTTAGCGCATTGTTATCGTCATCTGATATAAATGCTTGCTTTAACTAGCCATACCTGCTATAATGATTCCCATGGTTGTTGAGAACGGTCTCATTTCTACCGCAACCCTGCTTTCTTGCGACCCTACTCTCATCTTGTGTTCCTAGGCGGAGAAAACAATGGCGATTAGTGGTAGAACAGCTAGTATCATAAGTCGGTTTCCCCACTTCTATCCTCCCGAAGATCCTAATGGTTTTTTACCTCAATTTTTGGATGTTTTTGGAGAGATACTAGACGAAGTGGAGCAGGATTTGATCCGAGTCTTAAAATCTCATTTTATTAATACAGCAGACAATTTTGGTTCTCTGGGTTTCACCGCTACCCAAAAAGGAGATTTAGATAAAATCTTTGCTCTTATGTTAGCAGAATTGGGAGGAACATCCCAATTAACCCAAGTCAATCCTGAATTTCAGCCTAGGGATTTTACACAAATTTCCCTATTAGTGAAGGAATTAGTTGCTCAAGAAAACCCTTTATCAAGTTATATTTTTACAGAAATTAAATCGTTTGAAAATCCAGAAAATTTAATCAATAAATATCATGTTAACAATTCCTACTTCTCCAAAGATTTTCAATTTCACGCATCACTAATTGTTAAATTGATTATTAGAGAGGATGCTTTTACTAGCTATCTGCGCGATAAATTATCAGCAGAAACTAAGGAAAAATTATTCAATTATGATGGTTCAGCATCTGTTAACACCGATTTAAATCTTGCATTAGTTAAGGAATTTAATAAGATTTTACGCGAAGATCGTAATCTTTATAAATACTGGCAACAAAGAAATTTACAAAGCAACCTTTTACAACAAATTACTCAAGGCTTAGAACCGGTAAAAATAATATTAGCAAAAGGATTGTATCGGCGTTTACCTCTAGACATTCAAAGAATACTTTCTCGACAAAACCCGCCTTTTCAACCTCAAGATATTACGCCTGAAATTGAGATTGACTTAAAAAATCAATTAAAAGCTTTATTTAAAAATATCTCCTTTGTCCAACAATTACTTGCTGCAATTAATCAAGCTGAAGCAGCAACTACATTTTTATCAACCCAAGCAATCAACAGTTTATTAGAAATTGGCAAAATTAGTTTATCTAGTTTGTTATCGATTCCAGAAAATACCACCAATATAGAAATAGCCAAGCTTTCCCCCGCAGCGGAACAAATTCTATCTCAAGTCATCGTTGGAGATGACTTAATCCGACTCAATCGAATGCTATTAGAATCGGTTTATCCAGAGGAAATTCCCTCCAGTAAAACGCCGACAGCAAGAGAAGTCGCTGAACAACTTGCTCAAGCTTTCAATCAGAAAATTTTAACTGATGACAAATTCTATGAAAATAATAAAGAAAGTTTTACTTTTAAAAGCCTATCTCGCGAAATGCAAAGCTTGATTCAGTCTGAATCTCCCAGCAAAAAATCAGATTTACAAATTAAACGGCTGAATCGCTTACTGTTAGAAACAGCCTATCCCACTTATTTAGAAAAAAATATTACTGTCTATCGCAAACGTCTTCAACGCCTAATCGATGTTTTAAAGTCCGGTGCTTCAACTCAAGAGGGAATTGTCAAAATTGTTGCTGCAAACTTAGGAATGAGTACGGATGATAACGAGGAGATCAAACCTTGGGAATCTTACCTTTTTGACATCCCGATAACTCTAGAATCCTCTCTTAGTAAACTTACCGTACCCGCAGAACTTCAGCAAGCCTTTCGAGAAAAAGGATTAATTTTAGCATTTGGGACAACTATTGTATTAGAGAAATCTCAACAGTGTTGGTTGCTTACTGATGCCAGCCAAGGACAGGTTTATCGTATTTTCAAAAAAAATGGAACCCTTAAGGTTTATCGTCAGTTAATTCGGGTAATTGAATTTTTTCCTGAATTGGTTCGTCACGAATATACAATTCATCCTCATCCTCATCCTCATCCTCATCCTCATATTGATAATGATAAATTTAATGTCAAAAACCCCAATGCTGTTCCAGCTATTCCTGCGATTCAAATCAAGATTTTAGATAATCGTGAAAATCCGCAAGGTTCTTTATCACCTTTGACGAATATTGTTCTAAAGAATCTCACTAATAATCAATCTATAAAATATGAAGCAAGTCTCAATATCAATGAAATTTTATTACTCCTACCAGATGGTTCAGCTATGGTAAATGGAGTAACAATTCCTAAACCTCCACTTGTGGGAGCTATGCCGAGTTTACCTTTAGGTCAATCTGAATGGTCAATAGAAGCGGATATTGGCAACCCACAAGTTACTTTTGATCGCACTCTGTTTGACTTTTCTTTGTTTGAAAAGACTGAAAATAATCCCCTTAAATCTGAGGAACAAGCTAAATCTTATTCATTGGAGGTTACATTCTCTTTTTATCAAATAACTCCGGGAGGTTTTACAGTTAAGATTCCTTGGCAAATCCCAGGTTACAGTGATCGCTTTGACGAAAGCTTAGATCATCCACGCAATCAAATTCAAAGTTTAATTGAAAAAGTCAAAGCATCGGGAATTTGTGCCAAGATTGCTTATGAACAACAATTTCAAGAAGACCATCAAATCCAGGAAAAATTGTTATTTCAAGGAAAAGGCAAATTTTCAGAAGACCATAACATAACTGATGAATTTGATGGTCGATCTCAACAATCTTTGCGTTCTGAACAGGAAATGTCTGATACATTTTTGACCTCAGCCGTATTTGATTACACTTATTTTGATACAATTGTATTTACCTAAGGAGATATAGCTATGGCTATCCAAGACACAATGGACATCAAAGGAAGTCTCACCATCCAAAAAAGAGACTTGAATAATCAACTGGTAGAAGAAATTCACGCTAACAACACTATTGTCACTTCTGGACGGAGATTAGTGGCTCAACTTTTTAGTAAAGACTTCAAAGACACAATTAAACCAGTTTCTCAGATTGCGATCGGAGGTAATGATAAAGCGGTCAGTGATGATGATTTACAATTAGCACAAGAAATCTTCCGCAAAAAGATAAATCCCATTAAGGACAGTGATTTAGTTCTGTTACCTGATAGCAAAAGAATCAAACTAACAATAACGGCTGATCTTCAAGCGGGAGAAGGTAATGGAGAATTAAAAGAAGCGGCTTTATTCAATGAGGATAAAGTCATGTATAATAGGGTTATCTTTAAGCCGATTAATAAAACTTCAGATTTTACCCTCACCCTGATTTGGGAAATCACCTTTTGAAATCAACTTACACTCTAATTATTGGTGACGATCATGCCATTAGCTGACACTCTCAACAGAAAACCGGGTGACATTCTCAAGTCTGATGATTGGAATGTCATAATCAAAGAAATTGACCGCAAAATCAATCGAGATGGAGCCGACACTCTTAAAGGACCGCTAACTATTACTGAGGCCTTAAAAGTCAATAGTAGTGTAATTATTTCTGGAAATTTATCAGTAACAAATGTCTTAGAAATTGGCGATCCACCTTTTGCCGGAAATACTGGCGGAAATCGTGATTGGATGCAAAAAGGAATCAAGATAAATTGGGATAGTGATAGTTTATTTATTGGCTTAAAAAATGAAGGAACTAACCGAAAAGATGCGGTAATTGCTTGGGGTGATGATCCACAAGATGACTTAAGATTTGTTAATGTACTAGCCGGAGGAGAGGTTCAAGGTAAAGAATTAATGAGAATTAAACCCAGTGGTAATGTGGGAATAGGAACTAATAATCCAATTGCTAGTTTAGATATTGCCTCAGCTTCTCGCACTGGAACTCATCCCACAGCCGTTAAAGGTTTATATATAACCGGTGATTTTAATGCTGATAATGATGGTGTAGAATTTCGCCATAGTAGTGGTACTCAAGGAATTGGCTTTGGCTTCAATACCATTTATGCAGCTGGAAGTGCTGCTAATCAAGATTTAGGATTAAAACCAAAAGGGACAGGAGAAGTTAAGGTTGCTGGAAGTTTGTCAGTTTCTGGTATTGTCAAAGCCCAAACATTAACAGTTTCTGGTGATTTATCAGTAACAGGTTCGGTTAGTTTTGGTTCACAAGTGCGTCAAATGCTTAATTTATGGTCAACTGGCTATGGAATTGGCATACAAAATATGACCCAATATTTTCGTAGCGATTACAACTTTGCTTGGTATCAAGGTGGTTCACACAATGATGCTGAATTAAATGCAGGTGGTGGAAGATCCTTGATGACTCTTGATAGCAATGGCAATCTTTCTGTTTCTGGTATTGTTAAGATTGGAAGCTTGCAATTGGGAGGTTTTACCTCTGAGGATAAGCAGGAATGGCCTATTGTAGTTTGGTATCGTAATACAGACCAAAATTGGGATGAAGGACTAATTAAACTTCCGGCTAGTCAAGGAGTTTTTAGAAAAGCAGGATTTGGTATTCATCTTCACAAGAATCGACAGTTTGGGTTTTGGTCTACTGGTCCGATTCAATTATTTGCGGTTGAGGGAGATACTGGTAATACTTATATTAGGGGTAATCTAGATTTACAAGGCTCTGCATTCCTAGGTTATGAAAGTGATATCTCCAATTTTGGTACTCCTCTTAAGTCAGGTTTTTATCAAAATGGCGGCGGCAGAGAAATCCCTGGTGATGTACCCGATACTTCCCATCCTTGGACACACTTAATAACCGCTCGTCATAGCAACACATCTAATAATCATCAATTGCAAATTGCCTCAACATTTATCAACAATGATCGACTTTTCTTTAGAAAAGTTGCGGCTGGCTTAGAAACCAATAATCCTGGTTGGAACGAAGTAGCAACAAGAGGTGGAAATACCTTTGTAGGTAATCAAATTATTAATGGGACTCTTGTTACACAACAAACCCATACCATAAAAATTGGTGTGCCTGGTGCTTCATATGGAAACGATGGTATTCGGGGAGAACCTAACCTCTGGCTTGATGCCGCAGGTACAGTTATTATCAAGAAAGGTTTTCAATCACAAGGAATGGACGTGGCTGAACGTTTTAAAGTTCTAGGTCATGGGGAAATAGGTTCTGTAATGGTAATGGATGAGCAAGAGAAAGCAATTAAACTCTGTGAGCGTGCTTATGATCCTTGTGTTGTTGGCATTATATCAGGAGAGCCAGCTTTTATTCTAGGATTAGAAACAGAACATCAACCTATTGCTCTTTGTGGAAGAGTTCCCTGTAATGTTGATGCTGATATTGCTCCTATTAAAGTGGGTGATTTATTAACAACGAGTCCCACAAAAGGTTACGCTCAAAAAGCTTTAGAAATAGCAAAAGCTACCGGAACAATTATTGGTAAAGCACTTGAGTCCTTGAGTCAAGGAAAAGGACAAATCACGGTTTTGGTGATTTTACAATAGCAATCAATTAAAATGATGTATTCAGATTGTGTAAAACCTGGCTCACCACCTTTTACGACTCATATCAGAACCGAGTGATTTACCACAACAAAAAACCTCCGTGTCCTCTGTGTCTCTGTGGTGTTTCTTATTGTTACCAATAATAAGATTTTGTATCACAAATACGGGAGAGTCCCGATAACTATGTCCATTCCCCCAAAAATCCAAATTCTCATCAATCAACTTGATCGACAGTTAAACGAAATTGAACAACAAGCAGCACAAGGAATTAATCTGCTTAGAAGCTTATTGTCTTATTTCCCAGAAAATGTTATACTAATGCAGTATTTTGCTTATCTTAACACGATTCTGTTTTTCCTAGAAACAGCAAGACGACAAATCCAAACCACTATTGATACTATTTCTGATGAAGACGTGCCGAGGGAATTAATTCAAGAAGCAGGAGAAGATTTGGGAATGTTGCAAGGAAAAATCATAGAAGAAAAAATCCGCTTGCAAAGACTTATTGATTTTTTAGGAAATAACCCATGAAAAAACTGCCCGATGAAAAAACCTTATTAGCCATGCTAGAACAGTTCAAAATTGCTGAACAACAAGCGAGAGAAATTTGTGAAATATCAACAGAAGTAGCCTTAAAATATCAACAGCGAATGCGAGAACTTAGGGAAGCAAAACAACAGAGCGAACACTGAATCAGCAACAAAAAAACTCCGTGTCCTCTGTGTCTCTGTGGTGTTTATTACGATTATGTAACCGGATTGGCTATCAAGGCTGTATTGCCATAACCTTGCATATATTCTGGATTGGTCGAAAGATCTCCTGGTCTCTCCCCTACCCCAATCGAAGCCTGGGCTACTTCAAAAAATGAGCGAGGAGTAGTTTCCGGTTCTGTAGTGCTTGCTTTCTGACGTTTTGTCCAGATAAACTCTACGTTTGTTCACAGGAAAAGTCGCTCAACAGACACTAAAATATCAGGAAATGCTAGGGGTGTGATCGCTCCTTGAACAACCCTAAATTCTTCAAGGTACTGACTTCCTTGAGGATTTCTGAAGACAATCACCTGCTTGGTTGCTAAATCTAAAACCCAATATTCCTCAATTCCAGCCGTTGCATAAATTGCCAGTTTAATCTCTAAATTCTTCTTTAAGCTTGTCTCGGCAATTTCTATAATCCAGAAAATATCTTGAGAACCTGGATGGCGATCATTGTAGGATGATTCTGGTAGTCGAACAATGGCAATATCAGGTTCGGGTTCCGAGTCAGATAGGGTAATTGGTCCATTGAAACGGACATCAGCCTTGCTTGAAAGCAAATCTTCTAAATATTTTACACCTCGTTTAGCTGTAGTGTAATGAAGCGGGGTTTCTGGACTCATTTCAAAAATTTTGCCATCTAATAATTCCCAACGACGATCACGCAGAATACCTGCTGCAATCATCTGATGATAATCTTCTAAAGAACATTTAGCCAATGTTTTCATATAGCATTTCTCTCTGAATCAAATAGCGCTAAAGCGCAACTACGAACCTACTTTTATAAGATGTCTAATGTCAGGATTTTGCCGTGCCACATAGTTAGCGAATCCGCTGTATCAGTTATCAGTGATATGATAACATGATATAGTGTTTTCAAATAAAATGTGGAAAGACCTCTGTAGAGGCGCAAGGAACCCGCGTCCTTATCTCGTTCCACTGTGTCTCTGTGGTGTTTCTTATCCTGTATAATTTTAGCAAAACAATAAAAAGAGGTGAGCGTAAATGGCTTATAGCAATTTTAAATTAGATGAATTAGTGAAGATTTTTGATTTAACCATTCAGGAAAACTCTGAATTATTTGATACCATTCCAGAACTAGAGTGTAGTGAACATTTAATGACAACTCTCCAGGAAACAGTCGATTTAGCAGTAGCTATCAACACCGAAAAAGCTCGTTCAGAAATGATTATTGCTCCTGTCCTATTAGAGTTACGAAGGAAATTAAAACACCAAATTAGTCTATTTTCTGGAGTTGACTTTACTGTCGATTTCAGCCAAGGCTTGAACGGTATTTGCGACTTTATTATCAGTAAAAATCCAGAACAGTTATTTATTCGTCAGCCAATTATCACAATTGTCGAGGCGAAAAATGAAAACTTAAACTCAGGATTTGGTCAGTGTATCGCTGAAGCGATCGCCGCTCAAATCTTCAACCGGCAGGAAGGTAATGGAACCCCTGTCATTTACGGAGTCGTGACCATTGGAACTATCTGGAGGTTTTTAAAACTTGTAGGTAAAACCGTTGAGATTGATTTGAGTGAGTATTACATTAAAGACATCAACAAAATTTTAGGTATCTTATACTATGCTATCATCAATAAAGAGGCAGGGGAGTAGATGATTTATGAAACCAGCAATAATTAATCTGCCAAATCATTGCAAAATCAGCCAACAACAGTTTAAAAAACTAGCAATAGCCAACCGATATCTCCGCCTTGAACGCAGTAATACCGGCGAATTAATCATGATGTCACCTACTGGAGGAAGCACAGGGAAATACAACGTTAAACTCGCTAGTCGTTTTGTCATTTGGAACGAACAAACCCAATTAGGAGAGGTTTTTGATTCCTCCACAGCATTTAGCCTTCCCAATGGTGCAAACCGTTCTCCTGATGTCGCTTGGGTTAGTCGAGAACGATGGAATTGTCTAACCCGCGAACAACAAGACACCTTTCCCCCATTATGTCCTGATTTTGTCTTAGAATTGCGCTCTAAAACAGACAAGATGAAACCCTTATGGGAGAAAATGCAGGAATACCTAGCCAACCAAATGCGCTTAGGCTGGTTAATTGATACCAAAAATAAACTTGTCGAAATTTATCGCGCTGATCAACCCGTAGAAGTCTTAAAAAAGCCTGCTACTTTATCAGGAGAAGATATTTTACCCGGATTTGTCCTTAACTTACAATTTTTGTGGTACGATCTAGAAACCCTAGGTTAAAAACTAACTTTTCCCACGATTTATTCCTATGAAAGAACAAATCAAAGAACGCATCCAACAACTCAAAGCTGAATATGAGTCTGGTCAAAAAATGTTAGCTGATCTAGAAACACAAGAGTCTAATCTAAGAACTACCATGCTTCGCATCAGTGGCGCAATTCAAGTATTAGAAGAATTACTCGCTAAAGCTGAGGAAGAAGAAAATCTTGACGACGCTAAAAAAGTAGAAGTTCTCTCTCAATGAAGTAGTTAATATTCTTCCCAAAAACCGCCATGATTCAAAACCTAGTTTTGAGAATAATCAGCTTGCTAGTTGAAACCTTAGCAAGCGTTCTTTCTCCCGCAGAGCAACACATTAAAGCTGGACAATTTGACTCAAATGATAGCAGTAATCTCCCGATTATTGTGCTAACTCCGGGTTGCTTTACCATCAGCCAACAGCCCGGAGAAAACACCTCTAATCAACCACGTCCAGAAGAGTTTCGGGAAAAACTGGCTGTCAGTCAGCAAAACCCTTTAGGACCATATATTTTAGTCAAAACACCGCTACAAGGAACGGTTCAGTGTCAAGTTTTCTTTGCTGAAGGTAGCTTAACAGAACAGCAAATTTGGCTTCAGGAAAAACAAGACTTTACCATCAATTATAAAACCAAAGAGTGTAACTTTACCTATGATATATCACAGGCAGAAAGTATCTTGTTGATTTACTCGTTTGTCGGTATTTTTAGCCTAAGAAACTTTGAACAAGAACTTTTCATAGAGGTACAAGCTGCAACTATCAATAAACTGGAAGAATTAACGGCTCTCATTGCTGGCTCTGTCCTAACCTACCACGACCAATTAATCGAAGCCTATAATCAAGACCCCACCTATAAAACAGAATATAATGCGGATTCCCTGAGAATTTTAGCCCAACTGCGACAAATTCAGTTTTTAGCAGGAAATCCAGCCGATACATCCTCAATTAAAATGAAGCTGAAGTTTTTAGTAACCGGTCAACTGAAAGCAACACGAGCAATTAGTGAAGAATTCGGTATCATCGAAAAAATTGAGATTATAGAACCGACGGTTCGTCCATAATTTCCTGATCAATTTTGGGTAAGCTGTCATCAAATTCTTGTCTTTTTTCTCACCAGATACAGCGAATTTAACTGAGTTCTTCGGTTGTAATGAGAGTAATACCTGCACTTCCCCGTTGACAAAAAGCCATAACCTGTGCTGTAGAAGGGATTAAGAGAATTTCCATCGCCCCGTTACTGGGTACAAATCAGGGAAACTCCCAATAAATCTAACGCTTTTTGTTGCAGTTGGGTCGGTCGAGTTATCTTAGAAAAACGATAACTTCCCTCCCTAATCGTACATTCTACTGTATTCAAGCAAATCGTCCCCAGGTCTTCCAACAAAGTCCGAAAACTATGCACAGGAAAGTTCTCTTGATTCCGTTTTTTTCTCTCCTTAGATTGCACCGATTCACTGCGACTTGCCTTAATCACATTCAGAGAACTATCATCAATTTCTTCATCCTCAAATAACAAAGGAGCCAAAGACTGTTTTAAATGCCATTCCACATAATAAGCCAACAT
Source organism: Microcystis aeruginosa Ma_QC_C_20070703_M131 (assembly GCA_007095475.1). Lineage (GTDB taxonomy): Bacteria > Cyanobacteriota > Cyanobacteriia > Cyanobacteriales > Microcystaceae > Microcystis > Microcystis aeruginosa_I. The sequence continues at coordinate 23,979 of SFCA01000268.1, forward strand.
ACATAGGGTTGGCTGAATAAATGTGAAATGTAGGCATGGTAAGGGTTTTGTGGCTTTTCTTGCGAAACAGGTGCAAGATTTTGAGAGAATCGTGCTTCAAAACCTTGCGTCTTCATCGGCCCGCGTCCTGTAGGGGCGAAGCATTCGGATAGAAAATCTACGGTTTCACCGATAGGTTATTGCCCGAATGCTTCGCCCCTACTTTTTCAGCCGACCCTAGTTAAACCAGTAATATAGTCTAATCCTTCTAGCGGTTTTACTAATTCCTTGATTTTCGAGTTAGTTAAAATTCCTCTATCACTTACCCAGACCACATTCTCAATCCCCCAAACCTTTCTGACTTTCTCAATTTGTCCGCCTAAAGTAGCACTGTCTGAGGTATTTCCTTCAAATACTTCTACCGCTATCGGACAACCCTTGGCTGAACAGAGCAAACCAAAAACTATCTGAGTTTTCCCTTTCTTTTTATCTCGATTATAACCATATTTTCCCAGTTCACAACCATTTCCTTCTAGGTAGGTAGAAGTGACATCATACAAGACTAATGTTCCTGATTCTAAGTGTTTAATTGCTAGGTGCTTCTCAATTTTCTCTTGTTTTTCTAATAA
>SFCA01000269.1:0-14214 GCA_007095475.1 Microcystis aeruginosa Ma_QC_C_20070703_M131
AATGTCAATTTAGACCCCAAACCGCCCACAAGTACCGCTAAAGCTTCAGAGACGAACTTACTAGATACAATTCCCCAAGTGGCAGAAACCAGAGAATATTTTCAATCCCGTTGGCAACCGCCGGAAAGTCTCAAGCATACTCTAGAGTACCGTTTGGTCTTAAATCAGGATGGTTCCCTAAAACAGATTATTCCCCTGGGACAGGCGGCGAAAATCTATCTCGATCGCACTAATATGCCCCTGCTCAATCAACCTTTCGTGTCTCCCCTCGATATCTCTGGTAATCCCCAATTGCGTCTGGTTCTCGGTTCCGATGGTACGGTGCGGACTTTTATGGAACAGTAATAGGCTGTACTGCATTTAATAGACCTCTTGCATAAATCCGAAAACAAACGATAGAAACAATAATGGGAGGGACTTTCAGTTAATTATTTATTAGTAGTTGATAATCTTCAAAAATGTTGCTGTACAAGGATCGACTCAATAATCTCGTCGGTGCTGTCGGGTTGGTTCATTTCCGTTAGGGTTTGCCAACCGGATTGCCAGAGATTCGCGTCTTGCAACTGTTTAGCATTAATCCAGAAGCGGACAGTCGGATCGCAGGAAGCGACTAATTCGGCAAAAACCCATTGACCGCGATTTTGACGATTGACCACTTGAAAATGTCGCCAGCCCCATGTTTTTTGTTTTGCCGTCCATTTTGATCCCAAGAGATGGGGATACTTCTGTTTTTTGGGCATAAAAGTTAAGACACCTGAGTTCCGGATAGGCTAAAACCCTTATATTATCCTAGTCTGTCAACCCGATTCTTTTCCTGGAGCTAAGGAGAGGAAAAATGATCGGGGCGCTTAAATGCGCCCCAGTTTTGGCTAATAACCGCGCCAAACACCCACTAAAACCCCTTGCACCTGTACTTGTTCAGTATTGGCTGTAATTGGTTGGTATTTTTGATTGGAGGGTTGGAGAGTGATGATTTCGCCTTCTTGGTAGAAACGTTTTAAAGTAGTGCCGTGGCCCTCAACTCTAGCGGCGACGATTTCCCCATTGGAGACCGCTTCATTACCCGTGAGAGAACGCATAATCACCAGATCCCCATCGGCAATATGATCCTCGATCATACTGTCTCCGGAAACGCGCAGGGCATAACAGTCTTGACTGCGTTGCAACAGGTTAGAAAGATCAAGTTTTTCTTCCACATCGGTGAAGGGTTCCACTAAACCACCAGCAGCGATCGCACCTAGAATCGGTAAACCTTGCACCGGTTGTTTGAGAATCCGCAGGGTGCGTGCTTTTCCTTCTGTCCAATCAATATAGCCTTTGGCCCGTAAACGTTCTAAACGGCTTTGAATCGGTGCAGGAGAGCGTAAATTCATCGCTCGCATCATTTGCCGGATGGAAGGGGCGTGCTGAGTAGTGCGAATGTACTCAATTAGCCAGTCGTACAACTCCTGTTGCGCTTGAGTAAGGGATTCGAGGTTAGTCATGATCTATTTTCCTATCCTTGGGTTAAGATAATTTGTACTTTAGTTCATTTGTGTTTAACCTAGTACATCTTAACTTCATCGGCCGACTAAATCAACTGGTTATTAGATCTCTGGCAAAAATCAAAAATTGTCGTGCTTGGTTAGGAGACTCCGAGACAGGAGACTCCGAGACAGGAGATTATTTCTATTTATTCTTCCGACACCCCACATCCCACACCCCACACCCCACACCCCACACCCCACACCCCACACCCCACACCCTGCCCCCAGGAAAAACTTTTTGCCGCAAACCCTAATTAATAATTCATAATTCCTTCTCCCTGCTCATAGACAGTCTTAATGAGTAATTTAGATAGTCAACAGCTTATCTTCTGACCTAGCACTTTTTTTAAAAAAGTATCATTAATTTTTATCTCAATTCTCAATATTAATTAACCCCAGGGTCGGTTGCTGGCAAACTCAGCAGCGTATTAAGAAAAAATAACGAATTGCTAGAAAGCCGAGAATCTGGATAATGATCGAGGTGGAGACAGAAAAATTGCTCTACTTAAGCCTGTCTGCCGTAAGCGTCCAATAGTAGATAGGGAGTCAAAAGCGACGCTCAAGAAAGTCCTTCGGTTGTCAGGGAAACGACAGGATATTTAGTGCGAAATTGAGCCGTAAAAAAACTTAAAATCCCGACAAATATCGTAAAAACTAAGGGGAACACATGACCACAAAAACCTATGCAACTATAGACGGTAACGAAGCTGTTGCGCGCGTTGCCTATCGTCTCAGTGAAGTGATCGCTATTTATCCTATCACTCCCTCCTCGCCTATGGGTGAATGGTCCGATAGTTGGGCCGCCGAACGCAGGGCTAATCTCTGGGGAACCATTCCTTCCGTAATCGAAATGCAGAGCGAAGGTGGGGCAGCGGGAACCCTGCACGGAGCGCTACAAACAGGCTCTTTAACTACTACTTTCACTTCCTCCCAGGGATTACTATTAATGCTCCCCAACTTCTACAAAATTGCGGGGGAATTAACCTCTTCAGTGGTCCATGTGGCGGCCCGTGCTTTAGCAGCCCAAGGGTTGTCAATTTTTGGGGATCATAGTGATGTTATGTCTGCCAGAAGTACGGGTTGGGCTATGTTAGCGGCTAATTCCGTTCAAGAAGCTCAAGATCTGGCGGCTATTGCCACGGCCACCACCCTAGAAACGCGGCTTCCTTTCCTACACTTTTTTGATGGTTTTCGTACCAGTCATGAGGTGCAAAAAGTCGAATTAATTAGCGATGAAATTCTCAAAGAACTGATAGATGAAGACCTAATTATTGCCCATCGTCAAAGAGCTTTAACTCCCGATCGACCGGTGTTACGAGGCACGGCACAAAATCCCGATGTTTATTTCCAGGCAAGGGAAAGCGTCAATCCTTTCTATCATGCTTGTCCCGATATCACTCAAAAAATTATGGATCGTTTTGCCCAATTAACAGGACGGCAATACCATCTCTATGAATACCACGGTGCGCCCGATGCCGAAAGAGTGATTATGTTAATGGGATCGGGAGGGGAAACCGTCCATGAAACCGTGGATTATCTCAATCAAAATGGGGCTAAAGTTGGGGTTTTAAAAGTTCGTCTCTATCGTCCCTTTGCCGCCGAAAAATTACTGGCAGCTTTGCCCACCACAGTGAAAAAAATAGCCGTTTTAGATCGCTGTAAAGAACCCGGTGCTGGGGGCGATCCGCTATATTTAGACGTGGTAAATGCCTTTATGGAAGAGTACGAAGGTAAGCTGCCGAAAATTGTCGGAGGACGCTACGGTTTATCTTCCAAAGAATTTACTCCGGCCATGGTTGCTGGTATATTTGATAACTTAAGTCTCGACAAACCGAAAAATCACTTCACTATTGGTATCGTTGATGATCTTACCTTTTCGAGTCTGGAATATGACCGGAGTTTTTCCACCGAACCGGACAAAGTAGTGCGGGCGGTTTTCTACGGTTTAGGTTCCGATGGTACGGTGGGAGCTAACAAAAATTCAATCAAAATTATCGGTGAAGATACTGATAATTATGCCCAGGGTTATTTCGTCTATGATTCCAAAAAATCTGGTTCCGTCACCGTTTCTCACCTACGCTTTGGCCCCCATCCGATTCGCTCTACCTATTTAATCACCGATGCTAACTTTATCGCCTGTCATCAGTGGGAATTTGTCGAACAATTTGATCTGCTAGAAACCGCTAAATCGAACTCAATTTTTCTCCTCAATAGTCCCTATCCACCGGAGGAGCTATTTAGTCACCTACCCCGCAATCTCCAGCAAACTATCATCGATAAAAATCTGCAAGTTTATACGATTAATGCCACTCAAGTAGCCAAAGAAGCGGGGATGGGCAGTCGGATTAATACCGTGATGCAGGTGTGTTTCTTTGCCCTAGCGGGAGTTTTGTCTCGGGAAGATGCGATCGCACAAATTAAAAAAGCCATCCGCAAGACCTACGGCAAGAAAGGCGAAGAAATCGTGCAGATGAACATTAAAGCCGTGGATTCTGCCCTAGAACACCTCTATCAAGTCTCAATTCCCGCCACTGTCACCCCTGAAGCTTTTGAATTAAGACCACCAATTCCCGAAAGCGCACCCGCTTTCGTCCGAGAAGTCCTCGGCAAAATTATCGCCCGTCACGGGGATGAATTGCCCGTTAGCTCCCTTCCCAACGATGGGACCTATCCCACCGCCACTAGCCAATGGGAAAAACGCAATATTGCCCAAGAAATCCCCGTTTGGGATGCGGATGTCTGTGTTCAGTGCGGTAAATGCGTTCTCGTTTGTCCCCACGCCGTTATTCGCTCGAAAGTCTATGATGAGGCCGAATTAGCCACGGCCCCGGAAACCTTTAAAGTCGCGAATGCCAAGGATCACGACTGGAAAGGGCTAAAATTCACCATCCAAGTGGCCGCCGAAGATTGTACCGGTTGCGGTCTCTGTGTTGATGTTTGCCCCGCTAAAAACAAATCGCAACCACGTCTAAGAGCGATTAATATGGCTCCCCAATTGCCCCTGCGGGAACAGGAACGAGTTAACTGGGATTTCTTCCTTAATTTGCCTAATCCAGACCGATTAAGCCTAAATCTCAATAAAATTAACCATCAGCAAATGCAGGAACCTCTCTTTGAGTTTTCTGGCGCTTGTGCCGGTTGTGGTGAGACTCCCTACGTTAAATTAGTCAGTCAGCTATTTGGCGATCGCATGATAGTGGCTAATGCCACCGGTTGTTCATCTATCTACGGAGGTAATTTACCGACAACGCCCTGGGCAGTTAACGCCGAAGGTCGCGGTCCGGCCTGGTCGAATTCCCTCTTTGAAGATAATGCCGAATTTGGCTTAGGATTCCGAGTTTCCATCGATAAACAGGCAGAATTTGCCGCAGAACTCTTAGGAACCCTCGCTAGTGAAATCGGAGAAAGTCTAGCGGCAGATATTCTCAATTGTCACCAAGTCGATGAAGCGGAAATTTACGAACAACGGCAACGGGTAGAGGCCTTAAAATCCCGTTTAGGGCAATTAACCCCGACCACGCAGGTGAAAATGTTGTTATCCGTGGCCGATTATCTGGTCAAGAAAAGCGTCTGGATTGTCGGGGGTGACGGTTGGGCCTACGACATCGGTTATGGTGGCTTAGATCACGTTTTAGCCAGTGGTCGCAATGTCAATATTTTGGTCATGGATACGGAAGTTTACTCGAATACGGGCGGCCAGGCCTCGAAAGCTACTCCTCGCGCCGCCGTAGCTAAATTTGCTTCTGGTGGCAAACCAGGACCGAAAAAAGACCTCGGTTTAATGGCCATGACCTACGGTAACGTCTATGTGGCCAGCGTGGCTATGGGGGCAAGAAACGAGCAAACTATCAAAGCTTTCCTAGAAGCGGAAGCTTACAACGGGCCATCGTTAATTATCGCCTATTCTCACTGTATTGCTCACGGGATCAACATGACCACCGCCATGAACCATCAAAAAGAAGTGGTGGAAAGCGGTCGCTGGTTAATGTACCGTTATCATCCCGATTTAGCTAAAGAAGGCAAAAATCCCCTACAATTGGACAGCCGTGCGCCTAAGCTTACCGTAGCGCAAACTCTCTACTCGGAGAATCGCTTTAAGATGTTGGCCACCAGTAAGCCGGAGGAAGCTAAACGTCTGCTCAAAGAAGCACAAGCAGATGTGGATACGCGCTGGCAAATGTATCAGTATTTAGCAGCAAAAGGTACAGGGAGCAACGAATAGTTATGAATCTACACACTACCTACATGGGTTTACAATTGCGATCGCCGCTAGTTATCGGTGCGGCCGCACCCTTGAGCGAGGATATCGACAATATCAAGAGAATGGAAGACTTTGGAGCCGCTGCCGTGGTTTTACACTCCTTTTTCGAGGAGCAGATTAAACACGAAAGACTGGCTCTACACCATCATTTTACCCACGGAGCCGAGAGTTTTGCGGAAGCTTTGACTTATTTTCCCGAACCGGAGGTTTTTCACGTTGGTTCCGACGAATATCTCAACCATATTCGCAAAGCCAAAGAAATGGTCGATATTCCCATTATTGCCAGTCTCAACGGTGAGACCTCTGGGGGATGGTTGGAGTATGCCATTCAAATTCAACAAGCGGGCGCTGATGCTTTGGAGTTGAATGTTTATTATGTTCCCAACGACCTGGAATTAACCGGAAATCACGTCGAACAAAACTATATTGATATCCTCAAAATTGTCAAATCGGAGGTATCAATTCCCGTCTCGATGAAGTTAAGTCCCTACTTTAGCAATACAGCCAATATGGCTAAACAATTAGCGGAAGCGGGGGCCGATGGGTTGGTATTATTTAACCGTTTCTATCAGCCGGATATCGACTTAGACACCTTGGATGTTCACCCTAATATTATCCTCAGTAATCCCCAAGCAATGCGTTTACCCCTGCGCTGGATTGCCATGCTTTACGGTCGTGTACCGACGGATTTTGCCGCTACCAGTGGTATTCATAACGCCATCGACGTGATCAAAATGATGATGGTGGGGGCAAAAGCGACTATGTTAGTTAGTGTTTTATTACGCCACGGTTTGGAGGAAATTACCAAGATCGAACAGGGTTTGTTGCATTGGTTGGAAGAAAATGAGTACGAATCGATCGAGCAGTTAATTGGCAGTATGAGTCAAATGAATTGCCCGGATCCCACTGCTTTTGAACGGGTACAGTACATGAAAGCTCTGCAAAGTTACGAACCTGTTTGGAAACGTTTTCAAACCACCAGTAAATAAAAGTGGGAAGTGGGAATGGGGGAATGGGGAAATAGGGAAATGGGGAAATGGGGAATTTCAACTAAAACCCTAAAACCCTAAAACCCTAAAACCCCAAAACCCTAAAACCCTAAAACCCCAAAACCCTAAAACCCACCCGACTCCCGACAAAGAAAAAAAAATCCTGGAGGATATAACCATGAACGAGAATCAAAGGAAAAAAATCGGTATTCTGACCAGTGGTGGCGATTGCCCGGGGTTAAATGCGGTAATTCGTGCCGTGGTGAAATCATCAAAACTCAAGGGTTGGGATGTGTACGGCATTCCCTACGGGACCGACGGTTTTATGCAGATTGCCGAGGGAAAATATCACCCCGAAGATTTGATCCTGACTCAGCATGGCTATAACCTGCCAGGGGTCTTGAAAGGATTAGACGTTTTGCAGTTTCTTAGTGGTAGTGTTTTGGGTTCTTTGAGCAAAGGACATCCCGAAAACCCAGAAATTGCCACGAAAATCCTGCAAGGATACGAAATGCTGGGATTAGATGCCCTGATCGTCGTTGGGGGCGATGGGAGCATCGATATCATCTACGATCTCGCCCAGAAAGGCAACTGGAATATTATTGCGGTTCCCAAAACCATCGATAATGACGTTCCCTATACGGAATGGGCAGTCGGTTTTACCACTGCCGTCGATATCGTCACTCAAGCTTTGTATGATCTCACCTTTACCGCCGCTAGTCACGAAAGGGTGATGATTGTGCAGGTGATGGGTAGAGATGCTGGTCATCTAGCTCTTCATGCCGGAATTGCCGGGGGGGCCGATGCGATTTTTATTCCCGAATTAACCCCTGCTCTCACTCCCGAAATTATCGACGGTTGTTGTCGTCATTTGGCACAATTACGCGCTCAAGGTCGTAAATTCGCTCTCATTGTCATTTCTGAGGGTGTTAAAAACGAAGATAACCAAAAAGAGAAGTATATTGCCGATTATTTAGAAAAATTAATATTTGACAAAACTCGCTCTTTGTGCGTTACCGATCCCGTCTTCTGTTATCTCAATTCCATGGATGTGCGGGCCATGTCTTTGGGACACCTGCAAAGAAGTCGTCCTCCTTTGGCCATGGACCGACTGTTAGCCACGGCTTTCGGCATTAAGGCCGTAGAATTAATCGAACAGGGTAAACTTGATCGCGTGGTGATTTGGCGCGGGGGACAAGTGCGTAGTCTGCCCCTGAAACCAGTGATCAAAATTATCAAACAATGTCATCAAGAGCATCGCTGTGCCTATCCCGTGGATCCTAATGGTTTTATCGTCAAAACAGCCCGTTCTTTGGGAATTTACCTAGGGGAAAATCCCACGACCGAGACGGCAGTAGTTCCGCAAGCTGTGGAGGCGTTGGTTTAGTGATAATAAAGCGAGAAGGGTTGCTCATACCTTCTCGCTTGGTTAATTGGTTAAGATTAGGTATTTCTAAACGCTACAATTACGGGAGATACTGACAGCTACTGTCGAAATAAAGAAACTTGTTAAAAGACTGTAATTAGGGCTTGCTGAATAAATGTGAAATATAGACGAGGTAAGGGTTTTAGGGGCCTATTTTGCGAAACAGGTGCAAGATTTTGAGAGAATCGTGGTTGAAAACCTTGCATCTTCGGGGCGAAGCATTCGGGCATAACCTATCGCTGAAACCGTAGATTTCCTATCCGAATGCTTCGCCCCTACTTTTTCAGCCAGCCCTAATTAATTTTCTGAGCATAAACTTTTATCATTATAAACCCGAACTGTATATCCTTCTCAACCCGACGAATCAAATTCTTTTCTGTCAAATTTGTGGCTTTTCTCGCGAAACAGGTGCAAGATTTTGAGAGAATCGTCGTTCAAAACCTTGCGTCTTCATCGGCCCGCGTCCTGTAGGGGCGAAGCATTCGGGCAATAACCTATCCGTGAAACCAGAGATTTTCTATCCGAATGCTTCGCCCGTACTTTTTGCCGCAAACCCTACATAAAGACTTCTACTATCAGTAATGAGGTTATAAAATTGAACTATTGGACAAGCTTCAATGAGATGTCTAATCTCTTGAAAATAGTCATTAATCAACAAATTCTATCTCCTCAATTTCTTCTTTGTCTTGCAGTAAAGCTTCTAGCATCCAAGCTTCTCCCATCCATTCATCAAAGTCTAAGGTATGCTGCAATTCATTGTTTTCAAATCGTCTGAGAAATTCTTGTGTCTGCATTTGATACTTATTTTCAAACAGAGTTATTCGTTCTTGGGTGCGCTTAATTCCTTCTTGAAGTTCTTGCAGTCTTTCGGTTAATGCGTCTTCAATAAATTTTTTTAAGGAGTTTAGATGTTTAGAACTCAGTTTTACTTCAGCCATAATGCTTCCGAGTTGATAATCGCTGCTGTTTGCCATTCGTCAGTCCATCCTAATTCTAGTTCATCTACTGCTAAAAAAGCTTGGGCGAGTTCTTCTGCTTCTTGTTGTTGTCGCCATTGTTGTAAAATTGAGGCGATGAAAATGCTTTTATCTTCTACTTTCTGGTCTAGGTAATTAACCAGTTCATCGGGTAAAGAAATGGAGATTTTAGCCATTGTTATCTCTTTGGCTATTTGATTCTAATATAGACTATTTTGATTGAGCTAAAATAACAGAATTAAGGGGGAAAGATTCAGTTTCTAAACGAGTTAAATCAACAATTTGACTAGCTTGATCAATATCAATTCCAACTAATTTTCCTTCGCTATCAAAATCTAAAACAATATCAGGGGCGATTTCTTGAGAATCGGTGCTTGTTTTTTCTGATAGGCTAATGTATAAAGAATCGGTTTCAGGATAATAACTAAATTTCATTTTTTACTCCTTAAAGTTACGATCTGGGAAGGCGTTATGAATGGTTTCTCCATCATCTAGAGTGACAACTCGCAAGTATTTTCCCAATTCGGGAATGTATAACCAATGACGAATGCGTCCATTTGGTTCTATTTCTCGTCTAACTGGATTCTGGATAGCCTGTTGACACCATTCTCGCTTAAGATAGGGTCTTTTGACCAAGACTTGTTCTTCAAAGTAGCGGGTAGTTTTCATTCATCATTTTTCTGATCGATTCCTTCTATCATAATTTTAACGAAATTTAGATAAATTTCCCCAGATACTAAATTCTCCCCCCTTTTTAAGGGGGGCAGGGGGGGATCAAATCCCATCACACAAACCCCTATCCTCCTCCCTAACATCAGAATTAGGATTGTGCAAATAAACCCGCACCCAATCGCAACTACGCCCCATTAAATCACTTAAACCCCAACCATTGCTTCCATTCCACAGTTTGATTGTGCCGTCTTCACTACCAGAAGCTAAGGTCTTACCGTCTGGACTAAAACTAACACTATAGACATAGTTATCATGCCCCTTGAGAGTGCGTATTTCCTTGCCAGTTTCTACACTCCAGAGCTTGATAGTGTTGTCGGCACTACCAGAAGCCAAGATTTTACCATCGGGACTAAAACTAACGCTATAAACCTCTCTATGATGTCCCTTGAGGGTGCTTATTTCTTTGCCTGTCTCTACATTCCAGAGTTTGATAGTGTCGTCACCACTACCAGAGGCCAAGATTTTACCATCGGGGCTAAAACTAACCTCACTAACCCAGCTATTATGCCCTTGGAGAGCCCGTATTTCTTTGCCTGTCTCTACATTCCAGAGTTTGATGCCGTCATCACCAATACCAGAAGCCAATATTTTGCTGTCGGGGCTAAAGCTAACACTAGAAACATAGCTATTATCCCCCGGAGGGATGAGGATTAGGTTTTTTGCTTCTAGATCCAAGATTAAGATTGTCTGCCAACTACCAGATGCCAATATCTTACCGTCGGGGCTAAAACTAACGCTAGTGATTTTATTGACTGAGTTATCAAGCTTTTTAACCTCAAGGGTGAAGAGTTGGGTTCCTGTTTCTAGATTCCAGAATTTGATGGTGTCGTCATCACTGCCAGAAGCTAAAGTTTTGCCATCAGGGCTAATACTAACGGTATTGACACGATTATCATGCCCCTTGAGGGTGCGAATTGCCTTACCTGTCTCTAGATTCCAGAGTTTGATGGTGAAATCGCCACTACCAGAAGCTAAGGTCTTGCCATCGGGGCTAAAACTAACGCTCTCGACTCCTATATCATGCCCCTTAAGGGTGCGGATTTCAGTTTCTGTCTCTAGATTCCATAGTGAAATTGTCTGTCCACTACCACTCGCCAAAGTCTTGCCGTCGGGACTAAAACTAACGTTATTAACCCGATCATCATATCCCTTAAGGGTGAAGAGTTGAGAGCCTGTCTCTAGATTCCATAGCTTAATTGTCTTATCGGCACTACCACTGGCCAAAGTCTTGCCATCGGGACTAAAACTAACGCTAGAGACTCCCCAATTATGCCCCTTGAGAGTGCGAATTTCTTTACCGGTTTCTACATTCCAGAGTTTGATGGTTAAGTCACCACCACTAGCCAAAGTCTTGCCGTCGGGGCTGAAACTAATGCTAGTGACCCCGTTATTATGCCCCTTGAGGGTACGGATTTCTTTGCCTGTCTCTACATTCCAGAGTTTGATAGTGTTCTCACCAATATCAGAAGCCAAAGTCTTACCGTCGGGGCTAAAATTAACGCTCCTAACCCAGCTATCATGCCCCTTGAGGGTGCGGATTTCCTTGCCTGTCTCTAAATTCCAGAGTTTGATAGTCTTGTCATAACTACCAGAAGCCAAAGTCTTGCCATCGGGGCTAAAATTAGTGCTAGTGACTTGATCATAATGTCCCTTAAGGGTAAGGATTTCCTTGCCTGTCTCTAAATGCCAGAGTTTGATAGTCTTGTCATAACTACCAGAAGCTAAAATCTTGCCGTCGGGGCTAAAACTAACACTATTGACTGCGCCATGATGACCCATAAGGGTATTGATTTCAGTTCCAGTCTCTAGATCCCAGAGTTTAATAGTGTAATCCGAACTCCCAGAAGCTAATATCTTGCTGTCGGGGCTAATACTGATGCTCGTGATTTCGCCATGATGTCCTTCTAAGCGATTATATTCCCTTCTTTCGGCAAGAACTGTTTGCAAAGCATTCATTACCTCTGAGTTGGTTGTGCGTTGATTTTGCAGGATTTTTCCTGCTTTAATCGCTTGCACAAAAGCTTCCAATTCTTTATGCTCATTAAATAGAGACAAAGAATATCTACCCAGAGACTCTGCTTGATTATATTCTGCTTGTTTTTTCTCATTCCACGCCATCAAACCCAATCCCGTACTAATCACCACCGCTACCAAGGAACCCGCCGCAATCCTTCGCGCTGTTCTAATTTTTTCATTTTTTTGTCGTTCTGCTTGACTAATACTCGCCTTAATAAACTCAATCGCCACAGGATCTAAATTAGGCAGAGAATTATTCTTTTGAAATTCAACAATTTTAGCTAACTTAGAACCTCCCCAAAGCTCACTACTCGCTTTTACTGCATCTTGCTTCTGTAAATCATCCCACTGTTTTGCATCAGCATATAAACGACTTCTCAGAACAATTATCTCCTCCTTTTCCCTAATTAAATCCTGTAACACTTTCCAAGAACGTAATAACGCCTCATGTGCCACCTCAACCGTTGCTTTCCCGTCTTCTCCCTTACTCACCAAAAGACGATTATCTATCAATTGATAGAGAACCTCCCTTTGCATTTCCTCCTGTTCAAAACTCGATTTATCCGCCCTTCTGCTAACCGCTTCTTTCCCTTCTAAACTAATTAACTCTAGAAAAATTTCCTCTGCTGCTTTCCGTTGCTGTTCATTAAATCGACTATAAATTTTATCCGCTTGTTTTTCTAGCGCACCTGTTACCCCACCAATCTCTTGATAAATCTTATTATTTAAAACCCGCTCTTGAATATGATCTTTTTCCCACAATAAATCTAATGTATATTGTAACAGAGGTAAAGAGCCAGCCTGTTCATAAAAATCCGCAACAATTTGATTAATTAATCCCTTTTCAAAGATTACTCCATTTCTCGCCGCCGGTTCAGCAATAGCTAATCTTAACTCACTTTCATCCATATCCGTTAACATCTTGCTATACTGATCATGGATTTTTCCTAAACTGGGATAAGGACTTAATTTATCTAAAAAATCCGCCCTCATCGTCATCACAATTTTAACTAAACTATCATTCTTTTCAATTAAATTAACCAAACTTTTAATAAAAATATCCCTTTCTGTCTTCGGTGTACGAGTAAATAACTCCTCAAATTGGTCAATAAAAATAAACCATAAATCAGAATTATTTTTTAATCCTTCAACCACCTTAATTAAAGTATCTTCCTTAACAGCTTGTGCTAACTTTGCTTGGGATTGTGTATATCTATTCCCTAAAAGACAACCATAGAAAGACTCAAAGGGATTAACATCAGGAACAAAAGTTAAATTAACCAATCTATTTGCGCCAAAATCATCCTTTAACTTAGGAATTAAACCCGCTTGCACGAGAGAAGACTTACCACTTCCCGACGCACCTAAAAGCAATAAAACATTCTTTTGCTTTAAATAATCAGTTAACTTAACAATCCAATTATCTCGCCCAAAAAACCTATCCTTGTCATCTACTTCAAACTTCCTTAAACCCAAATAAGGTGAACCCGTAATTAAAGTTCGAGCCTGAATCTCAACTCCTGACTTTTGGGTAATAATATATTGATTGATTACACCGCCACTAATATCACCTGCAATTCCCTTAAATTCACCATCACCAATAAGACCTTTAACATCACCTCCTATTTCTGAATAATAACTTTTATCAGTCATTTTTGCTACCCCAAAATTATTCTTTTCAAGTTAACTTTAAATTGCAGTTTTAGAATTAGCACTTTTTAAGGACTTCCTACTAAACCAAACAATTTAGCCAAACCGCCTAAAATCGTTACAATTAAAGCAACTAAAATCCCTCGACTGACAAACTCTTGATTCTCTAAGCGCTTTTCCACGCCATCAATTTTTCCCTCTAAACGCTTCTCACTACCATCAATTTTTTCCTCTAGACGCTTCTCGACACCATCAATTTTTTCCTCCAGACGCTTCTCGACACCATCAATTTTTTCCTCCAGACGCTTCTCGACACCATCAATTTTTCCCTCCAGACGCTTAATTTCACCTTTAACTTCACTAAGTTCAATCTTAATATCAGTAACATCTTTTTGAAGATTGTCTAACTTTTGATTGATTTGAATTAGAAAATCTTTAAGTTCTACCTCAACAGTAATTGACATAAATTTCCCTCCTAAATAATCCTCAACTAATTAATCTTCTGACTAATATTTCCGCGGGAGCATCCCAATTTTGCAATAAGTATAAATGCTTAGAGACTAAAAACGTTAGCTAAGGCAAAATAAAGAGAAACAATTAAACGGTAGAATCATGAATACAGACCAAAAAGAACAAC
>SFCA01000027.1:0-15614 GCA_007095475.1 Microcystis aeruginosa Ma_QC_C_20070703_M131
AGACCAGAACAGAGTAAATCTGTTAAGGCAGGTGCGGAACCCCGCAAGGGAAAGAAGCAGAAACCTAAATCGTGAGGTTTGGGAATCGCCGTCCGTTTTACGGCGGCGAGGATGTCAACTGATCATTTATTCATCCCAGGGGGAGCATTTTAATACAAATGTACGGAACTTGGTCACTCCCCACCCTGTTCACTTAAGTTTCAGCGTCGTGATTATAATTAGGGAATGATAGAAATTCTTAGGCAATAGGATCACATCAGTGTTGATAAATCATCTTTTCTTCGGCGCTTTTCTACCCCTTGATACTCTCCTGTCCACCCAGGGGATTATGGTTATGCTTCTGGCCGCTTATGCTTTAGCCATGTGGATGTTTCTAACTAGCGCCCCAAAAGTTCATACAATCATGGTGACAGATTTGGAGACAGCCCGACAATTTTATGAAGGACTTTTAAATTTACCCACGGCTGATGTTCCCCTCCATTACTATTACAATTATGAGCAGACGATGGGCAATAATATGATTGACCCATTTTATATGTCTAGTAATCCGGCTGTGACTACTGCCCACCCTTCTTTGGGAGATCAACCCCAGGGTTTATGGTATCAGTTAAAGAAAAATACCCAACTGCACATCGTTGCTGGGGCAACCGCGGGTTATAAGGATCGTCATCGTCACGTTTGTTTTGATCACGATTGTTTAGAACAAATTCTGATGCGGGTGGAATCACGACGCTTAAAGTATAAAGTTCGTCGCAATAAACCTTTAAATTTTTTGGTCAAAGATAATGCTGATCGCGTGATTGAAATGGCCGAAGTCTCGAATTAGTTAACGGTAATTAGATTGGGGGCAACCATAACGGTAAATAACTAAACTATGAATGCTCAACTGCTCACAATCGTTTTAACTTCTTTAGGGGTAGGTATTGGTTTCGCCATTCTACTTCTAATTTTAGTAAAGTTGAGACGCTGCAACCAACAGGTAAATAGTATCGTCGATTATCACTCTCTCATCGGTTTAATTGGAGTTGTTCAAATCCCCTTCGATAAAAATAGCAAGGGGAAAGTACGAGTTAATGTCGGGGATAGTCTAATCGATATAGTCGCGATAACGGAAGGGGAAGAACAATTTAATGTCGGGGATAAAGCGTTTATTCTCAATTTCCAGGACAATAAAGTTTTAGTCATTGCGGAAAAGTATATCAGAGGCGATTTGTAATTTCTTCTAAACCAAAGGGTAACTAACTATGAATAGTCAAAATAATTCCTATCTCATCCAAATCAATGCCAATCAATACGACAACAATAATAACAACAGTGCTGGCAATTTATTATCGAATAGTGTTCCCATTGCTTTATTGATATTTCTGGGGATCGGTGCGATTTGGTTTATCAATGCTTTTTTGTGTATTTGTAAACCCAATGAAGTAGTCATCCTGAGTGGGATGAAACGCAAATCAAAAGATAGACAAGATGCCGGTTATCGAGTGGTATCCGGGGGTCGAGCGATTCGTATTCCAATTTTAGAAACCGTTAAACGCATGGATGTCACCACAACCCCGATCAGAATTGAGATTAAAAATGCCTATTCTAAGGGCAATATTCCCCTGAATATAGTGGCAATTGCTAACGTGAAAGTTAGTTCTAAACCTGAAATAGTCGGCAATGCGATCGAACGTTTTTTAGATCGAGATCGAGAAGAAATTATTCGCGTAGCTAAGGAAACTTTAGAAGGAAACTTGCGGGGTGTAGTCGCAACAATGACCCCGGAACAAGTGAACGAAGATCGCTTACAATTTGCCGAAAGTATTACCAGTAACGTCAGTCAAGACCTGTTTAAACTCGGTTTAGAAATTGATACTCTCAAAATTCAAAATGTTGCCGATGACGTGGATTATCTTAACTCCCTCGGACGGGAAAGAATCGCTTTAGTCATGCGTGATGCTGAAATTGCCGAATCAAATGCCCTCAATGAAGCTGAACAAATAGTTGCGGAATGTGAGGAACAGGCAACCGTGGCTAAAACCCGCGATCAAATTATCATTTTAGAGCAAGAAAACGAATTGAGAAAGTTAAAGGCAAAACTGGAACAACAGGCCAAATCAGAAGAAGAAATAACTATCGCCGCTGCTAAGGAAAAACGTGCTATAGTTGAGGAAAAATTGCAGCAGGTCAGGGCAGAATTAGAAAGATTACGTCTCCAGGCAGATGAAGTTTTACCCGCAGAAGCGCAGCAGGAAGCCGAAACTTTCCGCGCTAGAGGACAAGCGGCAATTTTTGAAGAAAATGCCAAAGCTGAAGCCTTGGTTAACGAATTGTTTGCGGAAGTCTGGCAAAACACCGGCAGCGAAGCATCAGCAATTTTCTTGATTCAACAGTTAGAAACTATCCTAGAAGAAGCGATCAAAATCCCTAAACGCCTACACCTCGATCGAGTTAATATCGTTGATAATGGTGATGGTAAATCCCTCGCTACCCTGATTAAAGTCTATCCCGAAATCGTCAATCAATTCCTCGCCAGTGTCCATCAAACCCTCGGTATTGATGTAGTGGGAACTCTCACCAATAAAATTGAAAAATAGTCGTACAGTTAAGTCTGTTCGATCTGCCAGTCATCACCGTCGCAGAGAGGGTAGGGACTAACGCGGGTTCGTTCAAATCAACTAAAACCCTTGTGTTGGGTGATGGCGGTGGCATCTCTAACCGTTGTATGATTGAACAATGCGAAGACTCACAATAACTCGACCCGATGACTGGCACCTTCATCTCCGCGATGGTGCGGCAATGAAAGCGGTTCTACCCCATACGGTGCGTCAGTTTGCCCGTGCCATTATCATGCCGAATTTAAAGCCCCCAGTGCGCTCAGTCGCCGATGCCGCCGCCTACCGCGATCGCATTCTGGCAGCAGTTCCAGAGGGTCAACAGTTCGAGCCACTGATGACCCTATATCTCACCGATAATACCAGTCCCGAAGAAATCGTGGCGGCGAAAGCCTCCCAGTTTGTCAAAGCGGTGAAATACTACCCGGCCGGTGCGACAACTAATTCCGACTTGGGGGTGACGGACCTTCGTAGGTGCGATGGCGTTTTGGCAGCGATGGAGCAGGTAGATATGCCGCTACTACTGCACGGAGAAGTTACCGATGGTGATATTGATGTGTTCGATCGAGAGAAAGTGTTCATTGAGAAGCACTTAATCCCACTGATAACAAGATTTCCCAAGCTGCGGGTGGTGTTTGAACACATTACCACTGCCGATGCGGTCAAGTTTGTTCTATCTGCTAACAACAATGTCGCCGCCACAATTACGCCCCAACATTTATTATTTAGCCGAAACATTCTCTTTACTGGTGGCATTCGTCCTCATTTTTATTGCCTGCCGATTTTGAAACGAGAGGATCATCGTTTGGCACTTTTGCAAGCGGCAACATCGGGCAATCCCAAGTTTTTTCTAGGGACCGATAGCGCGCCCCATTCTCGCCACAGCAAAGAAAGTTCCTGTGGCTGTGCGGGTTGTTATTCGGCTCTGCACGCCCTAGAGTTGTACGCAGAAGCCTTTGAGAGCGTCGATGCGCTTGAGCAACTAGAAGGGTTCGCCAGCTGCCACGGTCCAGATTTTTATCAACTCCCCCGAAATACCGAACAAATCACCTTAACCAAAACCCCTTGGCGCATTCCCGATGAATTGCCATTTCCCGAATCTGGACTGGTGCCGTTACGAGCGGGTGAAGAGATAACCTGGCAATTAGGGGAATAAAAACCGCCAGTTTTAGCTTGCATATAATGTTTGTGGCTTTTATGCTCCCGTCTTATTTTGATAATAGTCGCGGGTTCCCTTGGCATCTAGGGCTTCTCCGAGACGAGCAATGGCCTGGGCGTAGGCGGCGTTACGCAGAGATACATCGAATTCTTGGGCGAAAGACCAGACTTTTTCCGCTTCTGTCACCATTCTTTCTTTTAAGCGCTCATTGATCTCGTTTAATTGCCAATAAAGACCACTGCGATTTTGCACCCATTCAAAATAACTCACCGTTACCCCACCCGCGTTAACCAGGATATCGGGGAAAACGAGAATCCCTTTTGAGTCTAAAATGCGATCGGCTTCTGAGGTAGTGGGACCATTGGCCACTTCAAAGATATATTTTGCCCGCACGCGATCGGCATTTTCGGCGGTAATTTGGTTTTCTAGGGCAGCCGGAATCAAAACATCCACATCTAGGGCTAATAATTCTTCATTACTAATCGCCTCGTGTTCCACGATATTACACACAGTACCCTCACAGTAAATAGCAGTAATTCCGCGATGTTCCTGTTTATACTCACGAATGCTGGCAATATCTAGGCCTTTTTCCCGATAAATGCCGCCCTGGGAATCACTTACCGCCACCACTTGATAACCGGCTTTGGCGAGGAGATCCGCCACTACGGCCCCGGCGTTACCGAATCCCTGAACGGCTACGGTAGTATTAGCGGGTTTTTTGTCTAATTTCGGCAAAAGAGAATGAATAACATGAAAAGCTCCTGTTCCCGTCGCCGTATCACGACCGCGACTGCCTCCCATCGTTAAAGGTTTCCCCGTCACCACCGCCGGACTAATTTTACGCTGAATGATGCTGTACTGGTCCATCATCCAACCCATGATCATCTCGTTGGTATAGACATCGGGGGCAAGAATATCGACATCAGGACCAATAAAGTCGGCTATACCCTCGATATAGCCCCGGCTAAGGCGTTCTAACTCGGCTTTTGACAATTCTTTCGGATTGAGGGTGATGCCGCCCTTAGCCCCACCAAAGGGCAAATCCAGCAGGGCGCATTTAAAGGTCATCCAAAAGGCCAGGGACTGCACCTCATCAATGCTGACGTTGGGATGATAGCGCACCCCTCCTTTGCCGGGGCCGCGGGTGTCATCGTAGCGGACGCGGTAGCCTTGGAAGATTCTTAAAGTGCCGTTGTCCATACGGACGGGTATGGAGACGCTGAGACTAGCTTTGGGATATTTTAACCGCTCGATCGCATCATCGGAAATGGAGACATACTTAAGAGCCCGTTCTAGGCGACTGCTGGCATCGGTAAAGAGTGATTTCGACATGATTTTTTTCCCCCTATCTATCCCCATTAGAACATGAAAAAACAGTATATTTGGCTACAGTTTATTTTTCTTAATTAACCGTGGACGGGAATTGCCGACAAGTATTCTCAAACAAGGTTAGTGTTGAGTTAACTTCAGTGAGTAAGAGATTTTCCGGCAGATCATCCACCCCCAGAATGCGATCGCTTGACTGCATTTTTAATTTTTAACTGAATGTCAGCAGAAGTCCCTCGCGCTTAGTGCGATGGGACAGGGCCTTTAAAGGGGCGAATTACTTCGCCCCAGGGTTCCCCTCATGAATGCTGACTCTGTATATAGACAATTCTCAAAAACCGATGCTATAATTAAGTGTATCTTGACCACTATTGGCGATTCCTTAAGCAATAACCGACCTTTGACGGGTCGTGTTGCCAGAAAAAGTATGGGCTTCGGCCCTGAGATCAGGCTTCGACGGTGAGACTTCAGCGTGAGCTTTTGTCGAACGCTCAGCCGAACCGCCGAACGGTCTTAGGAACTAGGACTCCTGCCTGTAGAGGGAAGGTAAGACTTGCTATCTTTCGAGGTAGAAAGCACATCTGACCAACCTGGCTAATCAAGAGGAGGTGATT
Organism: Microcystis aeruginosa Ma_QC_C_20070703_M131; assembly: GCA_007095475.1. Taxonomy (GTDB): domain Bacteria; phylum Cyanobacteriota; class Cyanobacteriia; order Cyanobacteriales; family Microcystaceae; genus Microcystis; species Microcystis aeruginosa_I. The sequence continues at coordinate 5,697 of SFCA01000027.1, forward strand.
AACTTAGCTCTGGATGAAGATCCGAAAAGAGAATTTCTCTAGATTCTAAAGCCAAAGTAAAAATTGGGGATTGATCAAGAGAAGGAAAAAGAAGAACCCGAGAACCAATCAAAGCTTTAGATCATGATTATCAATGTTCTGAGATTTTAGTTCCATTAGGAATTCTGGATGTTCAAGGAGAGAATTTTTCAATATATTTTGGGACTTCAGCCGAAACATCCGATTTTATTGTTGATTGTTTGACCTGATGGTGGCAAAAAAATCAGGCTAAATATTTAGGAATAGAAGAGTTAGCAATTAACTTAGACAGTGGGATGGCGCATCGTAGTAATAGAAGTCAATTTATTAAGACAATCCGATTGAGCGATGCTGGGCTATCTTGGAAAACTACTGGAATGGAGCGATTTTCGAGTCAAAAGAAACTGTATTATCTTGGGCATCTAATATGACTTGGAAAGGCAATCAGCCTCAGATTCATCTAATAGAAGAAACTTATGAAAAAGGCATAACTGTTAAGTCTTCCGACAAAGGCCGATCCCTTACCCGGTTTGACGTGCAGGAATTCTACCACCCGCCAGACAGAGCCATCTATCTCGATGGTTGTGCCGCTCCGAAAGTCGTTACTCGAAATCATGAAATGCTGTTTAGGCCAAGAAAGATCAACATTCCATTTTACATACTCCTGTACCCAAAAAAACTTTTTTCCCGCCCGTGCAGGTACGGAGGAGGTGGGAGGTGGGGCAAGCAAGGGACAAAAGCTAACCACTTACCCTTTCTGCTACACATCGAATTTGAAGGGGAATTTAGTATGATTGCGCCAATGGTAGGGGCGCAAACATTGCGCCCAAAATTTAACCCGTTTAGTTGTCCTGTTTATTTGACTTGTTAGATTTAGCTAGGTTGTGCTTCAAGAAAGCACCAAATCCTAATACACCTAAGCCGAAAATTGTGCTGGGTTCAGGTACTGCTTGAACTGTCACGCTAAAACTTCCAGTGTTGCCTTTCCATCCAAAACCATCCATTGGACCCAGGAAGAGGCGAGTTGCACCAGTAGGAACGATGAAATTCTGCACAGCACCAGTGCCGGTTCCTGTCAGTCCATCGCCAATGAAGAAAACTTGCTTAACTTGTGGAGCTAACGAAGAAAAATTAAGTCCAATTGAAGAAAAGTTAAGAGCTGCAGGTGCAGAAGTCGAATCTGGCTGGCTGTTATCTAAAAAGACACCGACAAGAGAATTAATCGGAGCGGTAATATCGGAAATTCCATTTTGACTCCCAGGCAAATGGCTAATAAAAACTTCCCCATCTGGCGTAGCAGTGGGTGGGGGTAGGAAGGGAGTATTGCTGACTGCCCCGGTCACGGAGAAATTGAGCGTTTGTCCAGGAATAAGGGAAAGTCCCGACACTTGTACAGGAGATTGAGCGGGAGCAGCATCTATAACGGAAGCTGTAGAGCCATTTGGCATCCCTGCCAGCCAAGGATTAGATTCGCCAGCAACCGTAATAGTTGCCGCTTGTACTCCACTGGCGACGGAGAGACTGATAAGTATTGTCCCCCCCCACGAAGTTTTTGATTAGTTTTGCTAATGTCACAACTAAATGCCTCCTAAAAGTGTTGTTGCGCTTGAAATTGCCCAGTAGCTTACCAAAAATGACCGGCGTTGTCAAGTTTATTTATGGCGCGTCAGAGCAGACTTGACAACGCTTTCAGAGCAAGGCTTTCGTTGTGTCGCAATTCATTCTTCATATTCTGATCTGACAACGCCAAAATTTAGGCACTTTTTCCCTGAAAATTAGGTAGTTGACCACCTGAAAACGGGTAAAACCCGACTCCTAACTCCAGCAAGAGACTTATTCAGCAAACCATATTTAAGCGGGAAAACTCCCTTTTTTGTAGTCTATGATACTGTTTTTTAGATTGAGATCGTCTAAGGTCAAAGAAATTGCTTCTAGGGTTCCGATTTAAGCGTGCTTAAATGTCAGGTCCGAGAGGAGCAAGCTAGTCTTAAATGAGCGGATCAAAAATTTTTTCCGTCTAAGCTGGCTACACGGCGGGATAAAAGCCCGGGAGACTTTAAGGATAACTGTTTTGAGGCAGTGTCTTTGAAGACTCCCGGGTTATTGTATTTTGAGGTGAAATGATGTCCGAGGAATCTACTTTTCAACCCCCTCATGTAACTGAAGCTCAACAGGCCCTAGAAAAAGAACGCCATTTGCCCCTAACCGGTTGGCAACAGGAAGTTTCTCAGGGGTTAACCTACGGTTTAGAGGCGGCCGATAGTATTCGCGATCGCAGTATTCCCACCTTTTCCAGGGGTGAGTTACCCCACTATGCGGGAATTAACACCTTTATGAAGGCCCCCTATTTGGAAGATGTGCGGAATGTGGGCAATTATGATGTGGCCATCGTCGGTGTTCCCCATGATTCGGGGACAACTTACCGACCCGGAACTCGTTTTGGTCCCCAGGGAATTCGGCGGATTTCGGCTCTTTATACGCCCTACAATTTTGAATTAGGAGTAGATCTGCGCGAACAAATTACTCTCTGTGATCTGGGGGATATTTTCACCATTCCTGCTAATAATGAAAAGTCCTTTGATCAAATCTCGAAGGGGGTTGCCCATGTCTTTAGTTCCGGCGCCTTGCCGATTATTTTAGGGGGTGATCATTCCATTGGTTTTCCGACAGTGCGGGGTATTTGTCGGCATTTAGGGGATAAAAAAGTCGGTATTATTCACTTTGATCGCCATGTGGATACCCAGGAAACGGATTTAGATGAACGGATGCACACTTGCCCCTGGTTTCATGCCACCAATATGAAAAATGCTCCTGCTAAAAATCTCGTCCAATTAGGGATTGGTGGTTGGCAAGTTCCCCGTCAAGGTGTTAAAGTGTGCCGCGAGCGGGCCACTAATATTTTGACCGTCACCGACATTGTGGAACGAGGCATTGATGCGGCAGCCGAATTTGCCTTAGAACGAGCTTTAGATGGTACGGATTGCGTTTGGATTAGTTTCGATATTGATTGCATTGATGCTGGTTTTGTCCCCGGTACGGGTTGGCCAGAACCTGGCGGTTTATTACCCCGTGAAGCCTTAGCTTTATTAGGTAAAATTATCCAAAAAGCTCCCATTTGTGGCATGGAAGTGGTGGAAGTTTCCCCTCCCTACGATATTAGTGATATGACCTCTTTGATGGCTACCCGTGTTATTTGTGATGCCATGGCTCATCTGGTTATTTCAGGTCAATTACCGCGTAAAGAAAAGCCCTATTATATTCATCCTGAGGCCAATCTGGCCGTTGACGAACCCTGGCAGTAATTTCCTATGCACGAAACTGATATGACCAAGGCGTTAATTATGACAGTTCGAGATTGGTATGATAGCCAACCTGAAAAGCTCAAAATTGAAAAAATTCATCTCATGGTTGGTGAATTTACCTGTGTCGAACCGGTCAGTTTACAATTTGCCTTTGAAGTTCAAACTGCTAATACTTTTCTGGCTGGTGTGGAATTAGCGATTAAAAATATTCCCCTAATTGCTTATTGTCATTGCTGCCAAAAGGATTATCAACCCCAAATTGGCCAGCAATATTCCTGCCCAACTTGTCGATCACCGATGGAGGATATTCGTTCAGGTCGAGAGTTAAAAATTGACCACATTGAATATTCTTTACTTTCTTAAACAAAGTTGAGCGATCACTTATAAAAGTTCGATGATCAATTATTCATTCTCAACTAAAATGCACCAAACTTTTGACGCAGCCCTAGAAATTAATCTACTTCATGCCAATCAAACAGGAGCCGATCACAACCGGGAACATTTTGACGAGTGGGGCATTACCTGTTTAAACTTGATGAGCAGTCCTGGTGCGGGTAAAACTGTGTTATTGGAAAAAACCCTTGCAGCCTTAAAAGATCAATTAAAAATGGCTGTTATTGAAGGTGATATGACCACAGAACTAGATGCAGAGCGCCTGAGACAATATGGAGTTCCCGTGATTGCCATTAATACAGGTCGCTCCTGTCACTTAGATTCCAAAATGGTAGCTGGGGGAATTCATCGTTTCAAAGAAGATTATAACCCCAAAGAGTTTGATTTATTGTTGGTGGAAAATGTGGGAAATTTAGTTTGTCCCGCCGAATTTGAGGTAGGGGAACACGCTAAAGTTGCTCTATTAAGTATTACTGAAGGAGAAGATAAACCCCTCAAATATCCAATTATGTTTCAAGAAGCGGATTGTCTGATTATTACCAAATTAGATTTGGCTCCTTATTTAGAGATTGATTTAAAACGTTTAGAGGCAAATGTTCGTTCTATGAATCCTGATGTAAAGATTATCGCTCTTTCTGCTCAAACAGGAGAAGGTTTAGAAGAGTGGTTAAATTGGCTAAAAAGCCAAGTCAATACTCCGAGGTTCTTGAATTGTTAATCAGTAACAGTTTTTGAGATTTATTTCTGTTTTACTAGCTGTCATCTCTAAAGGCTATTACCTATGAAACGGCGCAATTTTTTCTCCTTACTTCTCGTTTTTTTTAGTAGCTTACTGCTGACCGTTAGTTGTAATCAAGCTCCTCAGCAAACCCCCAATGCAAGTAGTTCTCTGAGTAATACTGCCCCGATTGTCATTGGTTGTAGTAACTGGGCCGGTTGGTGGCCATGGGCGATCGCTGAAGAAGAGGGATTATTTGCTAAAAATGGGGCTAATGTTCAAATGAAATGGTTTGATGGTTATCTTGAATCCTTACAAGCTTTGGCCGCCGGACAATTAGATGGAAATAGTCAAACTCTCAACGATACAATCGCTTTTGCAGGAGATGCAGTGAATGGTCAAGTTGCTGTTTTAGTCAATGATAATTCGTCAGGAAATGACAAAGTTATTGTCACAGAAGAGATTAAAACGATTCAAGATTTAAAAGGCAAAAAAGTTGCTGTTGAAGAAGGCGTTGTCGGTGACTTTCTCCTCAGTTTAGCCCTAGAAAAAGAAGGAATGAGCCGTAAAGATGTGCAAATTGTCCCCATGGAAACAGGGGCTGCTGCCGCCGCTTTTGCATCGGGAAAAGTCGATGCAGTTGGTGCTTTTCCACCTTTTTGGTCAACCGCCCTTAAGCGAAAAGGTTCTAAAGAATTAATTAGTTCTAAAGCTTTTCCAGGTGCTATTCCTGATTTGTTGGTTGTCAGTGCCAAATTAATCAAAGAAAAACCAGAACAGGTTCAGGCTCTTGTCAAAACCTGGTTTGATGTTCGAGAGTTTATGGCTAAAAATCCCCAAAAAGCCGATGAGATTATGGCCAAGCGTGCGGGCATTAGCCCAGAAGAATTGGCCTTATATAAAGAGGGAACGAAGTTTTTCACCTTAGAAGAAAACCTAGAAGCCTTTAGTCCTGGTAAAACTATGAAAAATATGCCCTTTGCCGCTCAAAAAATGGCTGATTTTATGATGGAAGTTGGCTTTATTAAAAAAGTCCCCGATCTAACAACCATTTTAGAGCCAAAATTTGTCAAGGCGTTGGCAAATTAAGACAAAAAATCCTAATTAGTCCCTCGATCATTATCTACAAGATTGATTAGGGAGATAAGTTGACTGCAAGAATTGTTTGATAACTGGGTGATATTGGCTATCAAAATTATTCTTTTCTTTTGAAAATCCCATGACCACAACACCTAAAACGCTTCCTCAAAGCACTTTTTGGCGGATTACCGAGGATATTCCCGAATCCCTCAAATGGACTTTAATGGTTTCCTCTATTATTGTCCCGCTGATTTTATGGTTACTAATCTCTAGTTTTGCGGGCATTGAATCCGTATTTTTGCCTTCTCCTTTAGCCGTTATTCAGGCCTTAGGAAAATTAGCAGAACAGGGCTTTTTAATTCAAGATACTATTACCAGTTTTTTACGAGTAGTTGGGGGCTTTTTTTTGGGAGGATTGTTTGCTATTCCCCTGGGGATTTTAATGGGAACTTTTCCGAGTATTCGCAGTTTAATCGAACCGATCATTGGCGTTGTACGTTATATGCCCGCTCCTGCTTTTATTCCCCTATTGGTTATTTATTTGGGGATTGGAGAAACATCAAAGATTATGCTCATTTTTATCGGGACAATTTTCTTTAATACCCTGATGATTATGGATGCGGTCAAGTTCATTCCCCAGGAATTGATCGAAGTAACTTATACCCTTGGAGGAACTCGAAAACAGGTTTTATTTAAAGTGATTACTCCCTATATTATTCCTAATATTATTGATACTTTTCGCGTTAATATGGCGGCGGCGTGGAATTTGGTAGTGGTGGCGGAATTGGTAGCGGCCGATAATGGATTAGGCAAACGGATTTTATTGGCCCAGAAATTTCTGAGAACCGATGAAATTTTTGCCTGTTTAATTGTACTAGGAATTATTGGCTTTGCCCTAGATTTAAGTTTTCGTTTGTTTTTGCAGTGGACTTGTAAATGGTCAATTACTCGTTAACTGAAAAACTCAATAACAGAGTTTATTCTGTCACCACTAAAGTTATTTTAATGATAAGAGAAGAACCTTAATGCACTTAGAAATTACTCAACTCAATAAAATTTTCATCACTAAACGAGGTGCTGTGGTCGCTCTGAAAGATATTAATTTACACGTTGAAAGTGCTGAATTTGTCTGTGCGGTCGGGGCCTCTGGTTCGGGAAAATCAACTTTGTTGCGAATGATTGCGGGTTTAGAGCTGCCCACTTCCGGCAAAATTACCGTTGATGGTGTTGAAGTGACAGGGCCAGGAGCCGATCGCGGCATGGTTTTTCAAAATTATACACTCTATCCCTGGATGACGATCCAAAAAAATGTTGAATTTGGCTTAAAACTACAGGGATTATCGACAAAAGAATGCTGGGAAGTGGCCTGTTATTATTTGGATATTGTCGGTTTAACTCAATTCGCTAATGCTTACCCTAGAGAACTATCGGGTGGGATGAAACAACGGGTTGCGATCGCCCGCTCTCTTGCCTGTCATCCCAAAGTCTTATTAATGGACGAACCCTTTGCCGCTTTAGATGTACAAACCAAAGAAAGAATGCACGAATATTTAATTGAAATTTGGCAAAAAATTAGGTGTAGTATTTTAATGATTACCCATGATGTGGATGAAGCGGTTTTTTTGGCTCAACGTATTTATGTTTTGACTGCTAGGCCAGGGACTATACAACGGGAATTAACAATTAATTTACCCGTAGATCGTAATTATAAAATTAAACGACAATCTCAGTTTTATGACTATACGGATCAAATTTACGGCCTACTACGAGGTGATAAATCCTAGAAAAAACTAGGAAGCATCAAGAGTAGTCCTGGATTGAAAACGAGTTAGAACAGCAAAAATCATCCTCAAACAGCGATCGCTGCTGCCGCAAACCCTAGATAAATGATAGAACAGTTGTTCAACCATTAAGATTTGGTGATAATACTGGGCAAGTGTGATCTAAAGTACAGCTTTTTTTGGGAAAGTTTCTCCATCGGTGCTGCCTTGGGGCGCAAATATGATAGAATAAGAGTAAATTGATACAAAACTTTACTTCAAGGTGAATCTATGCCGTTTACGATCGAATCAGCGCGGAGCATTTTCCCCAACACGCTATCAGCGGATGTGGTTCCCGCCACGATTGCGCGTTTCAATCAGCTGAATACCGAAGATCAACTAGCCTTGATTTGGTTTGCCTACCTAGAAATGGGCAAAACCATCACCGTTGCCGCCCCCGGCGCTGCTAGTATGGTCTTTGCCGAAAAAACCATGAATGAAATTCGGCAGATGTCACCCCTGCAACAGTCGCAGGTGATGTGCGACTTAGCCAACCATGCTGACACCCCGATTTGTCGTACCTACGGCACTTGGTCTGCTAATATCAAGCTGGGATTCTGGTATCAATTAGGACAATGGATGGAAGATGGCAGTGTTGCCCCAATTCCCAAGGGTTATGAACTATCTGCTAATGCTAGTGCCGTTTTAGACGGGATTAAAAAATTAGAGTCGGGACAACAAATCACCGTTCTGCGGAATTGTGTGGTGGATATGGGCTACGATCCCAAGAAACTGGGCGATTATAACCGTATTTCCGAACCCGTGGTTCCTCCCCAAAATATTGCCGAACGGACCAAAGTTAGCATTGAAGGCGTTACCAATGCCACCGTCCTCAACTATATGGACAACCTCAACGCCAATGACTTTGATGTATTAATTGAATTATTCACCCCTGACGGCGCTCTGCAACCACCTTTCCAACGTCCCATCGTCGGTAAAGAGGCAGTGTATCGCTTTTTCCGCGAAGAATGCCAAAATTTGAAATTAATCCCCGAACGCGGTGTGGTGGAACCCGCCGATGACGGTTTTACTCAGATTAAAGTGACGGGAAAAGTGCAAACCCCTTGGTTTGGTGCAGGTGTGGGCATGAATATGGCATGGCGCTTCCTCCTAACTCCTGATAATAAAATTTTCTTCGTAGCGATCGACTTATTAGCTTCTCCGAAAGAATTATTAAACTTTGCCCGTGGCTAAATAGCTACTGAGAGAAATCATTAAAAATTCTGATGAAATTTATTAGAGTTCCTTGTCAAGTGAACTCTTTTTTTTCTACAATTAAAAGGCTGACTTAAAAAAATTGGTAAATACACCGGTTTCTTCTCCGATCTAGGTAAGAATAACTAAACAATCATTCTTAACAGATGTGGGCGAAAAGAGTCGAGGTAGTTCAAAAACCCAAAATTATCATCCCTAAAACTAAAATCATGCCTATGAGTGAAATAATTTGGTCAGATACCGAACAAGAAATTGCTCAAACTGCTTTCCAAAAAGCCTATCAGCGAGAAACTAGCACTTTAATAGAACATATTAAAGAACAGTCTGGTCAGATCACGGTTTTAGATGATATCTGGCAAATGCACGATTATCTAAGCGCCCGACGACATCAGATTGATGGTAAATATGACTATCGCTATACTTCCCTAATTTTTGTCTTTGCTCAACTATTAAAGGAAGGATGGTTAAAGCTAGAGGATCTCAACGGTTTGGAAAAAGATAAACTAGCAAAAATCGCTGCCCTCTCGCGAATGTAAATTAATGATTGGCATTAAGCTATCAGCTTTCTGCTCCTAGTTGGGTGACTAGAAAATTCATCTCTAGATAACCAACACCGTCTTCAGTTTTTCCTAAGCGGCAACCAATTTCGCTAGAATGAGTCAATCATCCCGACCGCTTTTCGCTTGTTTTGCACCTTTGGTTTATGTTCAAAAATCTTTTACTTCCCCTAGGAATATCCATCTTTCTCGGTGTTTGTCAGTCTTTGTCAGCCGCCGAATCAGCTATCATCAAATACTACATCTTCCAAGGGTCTGTATCGGTATCAGAATTAAAGCAATTGAGCGAAACAGGCGAATTAGCCCCCGCTTTAGCGGCACAATTAAAGATGGCTAACCAAAAACCCGAAGAATTCCGCAAAATCCTTAATCGTCGGGTAGCGGTGGATGCCGTCTTTCTTTCCAAATTTCTTAATAGTTTTTTTGGCGAAAGTTTGCTAGATTATGCGACTGAAATTGTCCATACACCCAATCGGACTGCTAGTCGGCAAGCTTTACGGGGTGCCTTAGTCACTTCTGCACTTAATGATAACGAGATTCAAATCATCGAAGTCCTCGATAATTATCCCACCAGCGAGGTTCATGTGGATGGCAATCGTCTGCTGGATTTAATCAACCAAATTGAGTCAGTATTGAAAAAAATGCCCCGTTTACCTTTCTGATCCCAAATCCGCCGTTCAGGTTTTCATCGGAAATTTTGGGTCTGAAACCCCGCCGTTTTACGGCGGCTTTGCTGTTAAATCTTAGCGCATTTACAAAATATGTGTTAGAATGTGAGGTATGGAAAAAGCCTATTCGTTTCGATTTTACCCCAC
>SFCA01000270.1:0-61917 GCA_007095475.1 Microcystis aeruginosa Ma_QC_C_20070703_M131
CTACTTCCTTTTTTATCTAATATCTCCCAATATATTGGTCTGGCTCTTTTGTCATAAATCAAACTCACCATCAAGATATTAATTGCTCCCCAACTCGTCCGGTCTATGGCAATATATATATTAATCCTTTTATTGTGAATCTCTCCTCCTGTTTTAACATCTCTTTCAGGCACAGAAACCAGATTCTTTCAATGTTCAGGATTTCCAGCTTTAAAAATCTTTTTAGTTTTTTTATCTGACTCTCAAACAGGATTGGTATTGGTAAGGCTTCAGCTAATATCTCTAACTTGGCTTACTTTAGTATTTGCCAGGTTCTAACTATCATTAACAACAGTATATATCTGGCTCGCCCCAGTTCATTCTCTAAGACTTTCTGGTATAGTTCACTTATCATTTTCGTTATTTAGGTCATATATAGTAAATATGACTGATCTTTTTGGGGAGTCTGTGTCTGTATTCCATGCTACATAAGCTTTTCAGCTTGCTTGTCCCCCTGTCAGCTATTCTTTAAGGACGATAAGAGGTCAACAACTTAATACTTTACACCACCGTGTTTATATTTGTCGACTCAAAGAATCTAATCGTTCTGCTGAAAGACATAGTGATTTTTGGATAGGCACTTATGGTACTTTTTGGGTTGAGTCGATGGATACTTTCTCGGAACTTGCCTTTTCTTTGATATGCCTCAAACCCCAGAAAAACCCTTATTTCTCCAAAGGACTAAAGGCTATGAGCCTTATCAAGCAAGCTCTTTAACTGCTCTGTCACCCCTTGAGCTAATTACCTCCTCCCGTAGCGACATTTTTAAATCTTTCTTGGGCAGCAGAAAAAGCCTCTTTCATCACCCTTTGAATCCTCTTAGGATCGGGTTTTTTACCCCCCATTAAATCGCCAAAATAGACACAAGCACCCTCTCCTAAAGCCCATGTATAGGCAGCAGACCATGAAGCGGCGATGACACTGCCAAAACCGGGAATAAATTTCACCAATTCTCGACCGATGGCCTGGGCCAAAAAGCCGCCAGCGATCGCACTGACAATTCCACCGGCTTGGGATGGGGTTAACACTTGACCGTATAATTTACCTAAAACCCCCACCATTGACACTTGTAGGGCGGTTAACACGGGCATAGTCGCTAAGGGTAAGGGAATCGCCGCCAAGGTCGCCGCTATGACGCAAAAGGCTAACATATAGCGTCGGGCCACGTCCCGATAGAGATTGCCTAATTTATCGCTGGTTTCCCGATCTAAAAGTTGGTGGATGGTGTTAGCCTCGGCTTTTGGCAATAAATCCGCTAAATTGTCTCTAAATGCCTCTAAACCGTAAAAAACGGGGTTGTAACCGTCTTCCTCTAGGGTAAAATCAATTAGCACAGAATTGTCATATAAATCCTTAAAAATTTCTTTAATTTCTTGATAGGCGCGATTGATATCCTCGAAATCGGGGGGATAAAGGGGATGATCGGCGGTATGAGGAGGATAAAGCTGATGAAGACAGGTTACAGCCAGTAAACAGGGGATTTTAGGATATTTTTGCCGCAGTTGTTTGGTAATTTCCAGAAGGCTATCGGTGGCAAAATCATCAATTTTTACCGTCAGGATAAAAACCTGGGCGCGTCCCGTATTTTCGGCTAAATCTGCCAATAATTCCGCAATTATCGTCTCTGTGTGTTGATAGGCATCCCCTAACCCCACCGTATCGGTAAAAATCAACAGGGGCAAATCTTCTGCGGGGTAGGTGTAGCGCTGGGTGTTTTGGGTGTGGGGACGGAAACCCTGCCCGACGATTTCCGCCGAAACTCCCGTTATTCCCCGAATAATCGAACTTTTTCCCGTTTGCGGTTTACCGATTAACAGCGCCTCGGTGGTGGGTAATTCTTGACGGACTTTTTCTAAAATTTCCGCCACTTGACTATCACTGACACTAAACCACTGGAGGACAGTATTAGTCAACCGGTCGATGGGGAGTCTTTTCATCACTTCCCCCGTGAGACTATTCCAAGTATTGACCAAAGAATCAATGGGCAGTTTATTAGTCATGGGGATTAGAAGGGTTTATGATAACTAAAATAGAGATTTTCAGCCATAGAATCAGACGATGACAAAAGCAGCAATTAGTCCGCAAGATTTATCATGGCCTTTTTGGCCAATTGTACCACTTTATCCCTACGGTCAAAGACGGACAATTCGCCAAGAAGTGGTGAAAGATACGCTCTGGACATTTGAGCAATTGCAGGGTATTTTTTATGTGGTCGTGCCGATTCGCATGACGGTAATTAAGTTAGCCTCTGGGGGTTTATTTGTTTATGCACCAGTGGCCCCGACTCCTGAATGTATTCGCTTAATGCGTGAGTTGGAAAGTGAACACGGGGAAGTTAAATATATTATTTTGCCGACGATTTCTGGGATTGAACATAAGGTTTTTGTTGGTCCTTTTGCCCGTTATTTTCCTAAGGCTATAGTTTATGTTGCTCCTAATCAATGGAGTTTTCCTCTTAATTTACCTTTGAGTTGGTTGGGTTTACCGGCAAAACGAACGGAAATTTTACCTGCTGACTCGGCAACCACTCCTTTAGGAAAAGATTTTAGTTATGAAATTTTACCCGCAATTGATCTGAATGTGGGGTACTTCTCGGAAGTGGCTTTTTTTCATCACTACTCTCAAACTCTGCTGCTAACCGATGGAATTATTTCTATCCCAGAAAATCCTCCCGCTATTTTAGAATTAGACCCCTATCCCCTGCTGTTTCACGCTAAAAATACGGCTAAGGATCTGGTGGAGGATACCCCAGAAAATCGCCGTCGGGGTTGGCAAAGAATTTGTCTTTTTGCTCTTTATTTTCAACCGGCTGCTTTAGCTGTTCCCAATTGGATTAAGGTGTTTAGAGATGCTTTTACTGCTAAGGAAAAGAGTAAAAAAGCCTATTTTGGTTTATTCCCTTTTCAATGGGGGGATGATTGGCAAAAGACTTTTTTAAATTTGCGTCGAGAGGGGAGGTTAATAGTAGCCCCAATTTTACAAACTTTGATTCTTAATCGCACTACTGACGAGGTTAGTCAATGGGTTGATAGAATTTCCCAATGGCCGATTAAACAGGTTATTCCTTGTCATTTTGCTAGTCCGATTCAAGCTGATAGTCAAGAGTTTCAGCAAGCTTTTTCTTTCTTGTCAAAAGATTCTTATTTACCTAAAAATGACTTAGAATGTTTAGAAAGTATTGATAGTTTTTTAGTGCGCTGGCGATTGACTCCTCCCCCCGATAAAAAATTGTAATTTATGGTTAAGAACTGCTATAATGTATTTGGTTGTTAGTTGATTGCTAATTAAGGTCATGCAAATTCCCGAAAATCCCAGTAATGATGACATCAGAGAAGCGTTGATTCAATTAAGTGATGAAGTTAGTGATTTGCAAGAAAAATTCAGCCAATCACAAGACGCATTCAGTAAGTGGCGAGATGAAATAGGACAAAAAATTGATCGCATAGATTATAAATTTGATGCCTATCAAAAAGGTACAGATGGTATGGTGAGAATGGCTACTACTATGATCATTGCCACCGCTTCTGTGGTGGTTTTATCTAGTCTTAGTCCTGCGGTGACAGCAATTATCACCGCTTTATATTCTGCTAATGCTCATTAATTAATTTATCACTAAATTCTGGTGCGTTACACTACCTTTTGGTGCGATTCTGTGCGTTACGCGCTGCTAACACACTCTACCTTTCCTGAATTTTTACCCGTTGGTTTAATTGATTCATAATCAAGGAAATCACCAGATTAAAGAATAAATAGGTTCCCATAACTACTATTAACATTTCTACAGCTTTTCCTGTCTGATTAGCGATGGTACTAGAGATAGCATAAATATCATTATAACCGATAGCGATCGCTAAACTAGAGTTTTTAACAAGGTTTAAACATTCATTAGTTAAAGGAGGAATAATCACTGGCAAAGCTTGGGGAAAAATCACTAATCTCATCACTAATAAAGGTTTTAATCCCAAGGCTTTAGCTGCTTCCCATTGTCCCCGATTAACCGATTGAATCCCCCCCCGTACCGTTTCCGCAATAAAGGCAGCTGTATAAACAGTTAAACCGATTAGGAGAGTAGCAAACTCAGAAGAAAGATGTAAACCGAAGTCAATATTTTGATTAAGAGGATTAACTTGGGTACTTTGCCATTCTAAACCCCAGATTAGAGGAATTATAACTAGGATTAGTAGGCTAGTTAGGCATAAACTAAGTTTATTTTTTAGGGATAAAAATACTGAGAAAATTATTCCTAAAATAATTATAGCTAAGGCTAACCATGTCCTGAAACTATTGGTGGGAAAAGGTAAATAGACTCCTGAGTTATTTAAAAATACACTGCCAAAAAACTCTAGAGAGTCCTCAATCTTCGGCAGTTTCAGAAATACAGCAAAATACCAGAAAAATAATTGTAATAATAGGGGAGTATTGCGAATAGTTTCCACATAAATTGTTGCCAACTGACGAATTAACCAATTATCCGACAAGCGACCTAACCCGATGACTATTCCTAGACTAATCGCCAAAAATATGCCACTAATCATAATGCGGAGGGAATTAAGCAATCCCACCAAAAGAGCGCGAAAATAGGTATCGGTGGGACTGTAGGGAATAGGAGAGTCACCAATAGCAAAAGAGGCCGGTCGGTCAGGATCAAAGAGAAAGCCAAAGCCAAAACTTAGGCGCAAACGTTGGAAATTAATCACTAAATTGCGGCCAAAAAACCAGAAAATTAGGCAGACAATTAGCAGGATAATTACCTGTAGAAAAATCTTCTGAAATCGCTCATCGTACCAAAAAGAATTTTTTTGAGGTAAAGTCATATTTATTATATAGTCCAGAATTTTTCACAAAAGAAATCGGTGACTTTTGGCCACCGATTGAGAAAATCAAAACATATTTAGATAACTCCGAGACGGGAGAGACCGAGGATCACACCGGCACCGAGGACATGACCAAAACTGGTAGTACCCAGTAATGCGCCTAATCCCATACCACCGAATAAAGCGGGGGAAGGTAAAGCAGGACCGACATTTTGTTGTTGAATAGTCGCTTTACCGAAAGCAATAGCGAGAATATTGCAGATAATCATGACAATCGCCACTTTGGGACTCCATTCGCTGGAACCTTGCACGGCGGTAGCGGCCATTAATAGGGTTGAATACATTGAAATTCTCCTGAACAGGTCGTTTTAAGTTTTTAATCTTAAGGGTAGTTTTCACCCCACACCATGCCCTGTTGCAATACTTAATAATCAAAAGCACAGGAGTCAACCATACAGCCGATTCGTCTCGACCACTGAACTACTCAATTAGTACAAATTCAGGTTTAAGCCGACTTCTCTAGCGAAGACGGCTAATCCTTTCTTTTCAATGGTTTTGATAGCTTTGGTGGAGAGGCGTAGTTTTACCCAACGGTTGCCTTCTGACCACCAAACTCTTTTCCATTGTAGGTTAGCTTCTTGTAATTTTTTGGTGCGACGGTGGGAGTGAGACACCGCATAGGCGTTATTGGCCTTTTTCCCTGTCATAGTACAGACTCTAGACATAATTTGCTCCTGTGCGATCGATGTTTGTTAATAGTCAACCTTTCTAGTTTAACTCAAATCTCGCCGGAAGTCCCCCTTTCCCCTGTGTGAAGTAAACGGGAACAAATTTAGCGGCAAGTGGGGAGATTAAGAAGTTGATTAAACTGGTTTACTGCTCAGACAATTTCGACAATTGCCTCAAAGGTAATGGTGAGAATATTTTCAAGACATAAGAGGTATTTTTTGACAAATTTAGATGTAATTTTTTTACCAGATAGAAACTATTTTAATAAGTTTTCAATAGTTTCTAGCATTCTTGTCAATTCATGTTTATTTATCGACAATTTTCCTTGACAATTTTGTTATATTCTGGCGATAAAAGGGACTCGATTACTCAAGTATCTGGTTTGAGAGGATAGGAAGTTTTTTCAGTTATCAGTAAACAGTAAACAGTAAACAGTAAACAGTAATCAGTGAACTGAAAACGTAACTTCTCAAAAAGTGCTGATTGGCTCACAGTAAGAGTTTCAGACGAGCAATTTTAGCCTAATGCTTAAGAGCGTTCAGAAGAATAAAACCTTAAAATCTTTGCCATGTAACGCTTACAGCCCTTTTTGATTTGATATACCATTTGCCTACGAACAGAATTTTAGTGCTTGAAACCCAGTCAGGGATAGCGCCAGCGGTTATTGAGAAGTTGTCTGAAAACTTATATCTTATAACTGATAACTGATTTAAGGCTGATAGCTATAAAAAAACCGACCGACAAGAGAGAATTCCTGCCAGTCAGTCGGTGATGATAGGCCGAATTTTACTCAGCTTTATTTCTTAGCGGGGGCAGCCTTAACGAGTTCCAATTCACTTTCAGCGAAGTTATTGGTATTCAGTCCACTGGCGCTACCACTAAAACCGTGGTAGTTAACAGTATCAAAACGGACGATAACGGGATAGAGGATACCACTTTTATCAACACTGGCTACGGTTCCCACATCGTTGTACCAGTAAGACTCTTTACGTTTGATTCTAACTTCGGCTCCGCGTTCGAGTTTAGACATAGGTGTTGTTTTTTTTAGGGTTTAGTTAACAGGTTACAATCAGAGCGAGTTTGCCGAAAGGGTTTTTACTTTAAGTTTTATTGCAAATCTTGCCACTCTGTTTGGACAAAATGCCCCGAACGTCCCCATAGGTCTGCCTTTGGTGCAATGTTAACGATTGTTAAGTTAAAAGGAATGGCCGTAGTCAGGTATTTTTGGGCTGACATTCCCACATCTGGCCCGATTTGAAAAGCGGTGGCGGTGGCTAAACCTAAGCCTAATAACTGAGAAATCGGACCTCTGGGGAAGATGAGATGAGTTCCTAAGACTAAGCCAGCGGTTAAGGCTAAAGTTACCGATAAATTGGTGCCACAACGCGGATGTAATGCCAATTGCCCCTCGCCATTTTTGAGACGATGGAGTGCCTGTTTGGCCGCAATTCGCAGTTCATTTGTATTAACCTGCCCGTAGAGATAAAAACCCCTATCGGTGGAGAGTCCCCCCAGGGCCTGGTTATCCGCTGGGGAATGGTCAAAAGGCGATTGACGACGGGCAGCCATTTCGCTTAATACCCAGACGGTGGCGTGTTCCAAGGCGTGAACCTGTCGCAGGGTGAGAAATTCTTTGAAACCGGGGATAAAGCCGATTTGTGCCAGTAAATCGCTGTCTTGCTGGGGCGAGGGGTTAAACCAGTCGAAAGAGGGGTTAGAAGGACTACTAGGGGTCATAAAGTTGCGGTAGGGGGAGTTTTTTCGAGGAAGATGAGGGCGCTATAGAGTTGCAAGGCGGTGTCCCAGTAGGTGTCTTCAATGGGAATTGACCAGGGTGGTTTCGACAAAAAAGGGAAAATCTGACCACAGGGGAACTGCTGCTGGTTTTTGCTTTAGGTAAGAAGCGAAAGGATTTCAGTTATCTCGATTGCTGGTCTTGGTCATAGAAACTATAGTCAATTAGCTGTCTAAATAGGCGTTAATGATAGCGAGAGCCACTAAGGGAGCGGTAATTGTTCTCAAAATCCGTTTTCCCAGTGATACAGGCAGAAAATCAGCAGCGATTGCTTGTTCTATTTCTGCCTCTGTCCATCCCCCTTCCGGTCCGATGGCAATGGTTATCTCGGTTGATGTGTGCAATTGAGAAAGTAGCGGGGCCACTGTTCTACGGGTAACACCAATATAACAAGTTGTCTGTGGGTTAGCTCCCTGGTTAAGGATTGCTAAAAATGGTTGTGGTTCTTCGATAATGGGAATAATCTGTCTTTCTGATTGTTCTACAGCTTCCCGGGCAATTTTTCGCCAACGGTCAATTTTTTGAGGACTAGGATTAACTAAACCGCGTTCTGTCAGCAGCGGGATAATCCGATAAACTCCTAATTCGGTGGCAGCGCGAACAATATCATCAAAGCCATTTTTGGGAATTGCTACCATTAAATTCACTTGTACTGGTAGTTCGCTAGTTTCGTTTATCGCTTCTAAAAGATGGGCCGAATTATCAATTATTTCTGCTAACCACGCTTGTCCTTGTCCATTTAGGGCAATAAAACGGTCATGGGATTTTAAACGAACAACTTTTTTAAGATAATGACTTTGTTCGGATGTTAGGGCAATTAATCCGTTTTCTAGGCTGTTAAAATCGAGAAGAAGACGATAATACAAGGCGGTTTATTCTATATTGCTATCGTGATCAGAATCACTGTCAGCTATCTATTTTAGCTTTTATGGTGTTTTTGTATAGGGTAGATTGGCCTAAAACCTTGATCATTAACAAACACGGGAATTGATTAATGAATTTACTAGGCATCGTTTTATACTCTTTTATGGGAGTGCTGTTGTTGGGGTTAGCTGTAGCTATCTGGTGGTTGGTCGATACCGTATCTTTATCCCCCACTAAACCGAAAAGAGCTACTTCTAAAAATAATCGTCAAAATTTGCCAATCAGTCAGCATCAACTTTTCTACTTAGAAAGAGAACTTTTAACCCTCGTGAATGGAGATAAAGCTTTAGCGACTCGATTGCTTTTAAATATTAGATTGAGAAATCCCCAACGCAGTAAAAGCTGGTGTTATGAAAAAGTTATTTATGATCTAAAACGAGATCGAGGAGGAATTTAAATTGCCACTACAACAATTAGACTTATTAGAAGAATACCGTAGTGATCGCCATAATCTCATTGCCGATTTTTATCTACCTTGTTTAGCACAATCTACCCTCTATTGTCGAGCAGTCGGCTTTTTTTCTAGTTCTTCCCTTGTCTCTCTAGCTAAAGGATTAACCGCTTTAATTCGCGGAGGTGGAAAAATGCGTTTAATTGCTTCTCCCTATCTCTCGAAAGAGGATATAGAGGCGATTACTCAGGGATTAAAGCAAAGGGAAGAAGTGATTACTAAATCTTTGTTATCAGTTCTAGAAATTGACTTAGACGAAATTACTAAAAATCGTTTTGCCTGTTTAGCGTGGCTATTAAGTCAGGGAGTCTTAGAAATAAAATTAGCCATCCCGAAAAACTTAGCTAATTTTGGCTTATACCATGAAAAGTTAGGCCTATTTATTGATGCTTTTGAGAATGCGATCGCTTTTACTGGTTCTGCGAATGAAAGTCACAGCAGTTTACAGGATAATTTCGAGTGTATCGATGTTTTTCGGTCTTGGCAATCTCAGGAACAGCTAAGAGTCCAGAGAAAAATTGATAATTTTGAAAAACTCTGGCACAATCAAACTCCCCATCTAGATATTTGGGATTTTCCCGCAGCAGCAGCCCAATCTCTCTTAAAATTTCGTCCTGATTTTCCACCCACTACCGAACCCGATAGCAGTAGCAAAAAAACTTTTAAAGTTGCCGCCGATACCAGCAAATATCAGTTATCCTCTCCCCTAAAAATAACACCCCAGCCCCGTCAAATTGAGGCAATAAGTGCATGGAAACAAGCCAAATGTCAGGGGATACTCGCCATGGCAACAGGGGCGGGAAAAACGATTACAGCCCTGGCTGCCGCTAGTGGTTTATCAAGGTTGGAATTAATTGTTATCGCTGTACCCACTAAAGAATTAGTCCAGCAGTGGGTGAAAGAATTAAACTGTCGAACTACCTATGCTTTTCCTGTGGTAGCGATGGGTAATTCTCGTGCTTGGCGTGAGGTTTTATTTCGCAAATTACGGTTAATTAATCATCAAGAATTGCCCTCTCAGAGATATCCTGTAATTGTGGTAGGAACCTATGGAGAGTTGGCTAAAAATACCGTTAGTGATTTAATTACTGATGCGGGAGGTTTGCCAAAAGAATCTTTATTAATTGCCGATGAAGTTCACGCTACTGGTGCGGGAGTTTATCAGCGTCTTTTACGGGATGATTTTAGTTATCGTTTGGGTTTATCAGCAACTCCTTTGCGTGCCTACGATGAACTCGGTACGGAAAAAGTTTTAGATTATTTTGGGGGAATCGTCTATGAATACGGGTTAGAGTTAGCTATTCAGCAGGGGATTTTGTGCGAGTACGATTATCACGTTTATGTCACCTATCTCGCAGAAGAAGAACAGGAAAAATATCGTCAGTTAACGGCAAAAATTGCTCGCTTATTTATCCAAGAAGACAGTAAAGCAGTGAATTATTTATTAATTCAACGGGCGCAATTAATTAAAGCAGCGGGGGCAAAATTAACTATAATCGATCGTATTCTGGCTGAACACACCTTAGAACAAACATTAATTTATTGTGCCGATATTGCCCAAGCAACTGCTATTAGTACCCGATTGGCGCGTCAGGGAAAAAGAGTCGCTCGCTATAGTTCCTTAGACAGCGATCGAGTTATGTTATTATCACAGTTATCTTCGGGAAATCTTGACGCATTAGTGGCAGTAAAATGTCTCGATGAGGGAGTTGATATCCCACAAGTCAGTCAGGGAATTATCCTCGCTGCTGATGCTTCTCCTCGTCAATTTATTCAACGTCGCGGCAGAATTCTCCGGGCAGCCGTGGCAAAGAAGAAAGCGACTTTAATCGATGTCTTGGTGGTTCCTCCTTGGGGCGATGGTGAGGTAAAATTAATTGCATCGGAGATCAAAAGAGTTATTGATTTTGCCCGGGCAGCCAGCAATCAAGCTACAGTTATCAACAGATTAGTCCAAGAATTAAGTTACTATGGCCTTACCTACTCAGATCTGTTATAAAATTTATCCTCATCAAGGTATCTCTTGGCAAATAAGCATTAAGACTTGACAATACCCACTCCCCAACCCCCAGAAAATCCATGGATATAACTGCTAAAATTGAAGAACTGGCACAAAAATATGAGATACCTCCCCAACTGCTGGGGGAAGCCATGGCTTTAGAAGTAGAAAAAATTACTCTAAAAAATCGGCGGCTATCACCTAAAATTGTCGAACTTATCGAAAAATATACCGACTCCCCACAATAAATAAACTCTATGACTTTGAGACTGAAACAAATTCGCTTAACTAATTGGAAATGTTACCCTAGTCAAAATATTACTTTTAATCTGCATCCCGACAGAAAAATTCAGATTATCTTCGGTAATAATGGCCACGGTAAAACTTCTTTGATGGCAGCGATTTTATGGTGTCTCTATGGGGGAGATATTGTATCTAAAGAGACTCTGAAAACCTATTTTTATCGAGGTAAGGATGATTTTTCACCAGCAATAGAAATGCGGGTAGAATTAAATTTTACTAAAAACGATAAAAATTACTTTATCAGTCGCACAGCGAAATTAAACGTTAATGGTAGCACTTCTTATCCCAGCGTAGAGGAAGCATTATTTTATGAAGATGGAACCATGAGAAGTAACTCTAGGGAATATATCGAAGCATTGCTTCCTAAATCTATTCGAGATTTTTTCTGTTTTGATGGCTTAAAAATTGAACAATATACCCAGATAACTCAAACTAAAGAAGCAAAAGAAGCAATTGAAAAAGTTTTGGGTATCCCGGAATTAAGAAATCTGCGCGATGATACAGAAAAAGCCTTACAAGAATTAGAAAACCGTTTAAATAAAGCAGAGGGAACCAGTCAAAGATTTACAGATAAGCTGCAACAATTACGAGACTTAGAAGAAGAAATTGACCTTCAAAAAGGTCAGTGTAAAAATGCTAAAGATCAGGAAAAAGATGCTAAAATTATCCATCATGATGCTCAAGAAAAAGCCGCTCAGATTGAAAGTTTGCGAGAAAAATTAGAGGAAATTCATAACTTAGAGAAAAAGCGTATCGGTTTACAAACTCAGTTAAATAACCTGCAAAAGTCTATTGATTCTTGGTTAAAAAAAGCTTCGATACCTTTGCTGATTAACTTTGTGCAGGAAATGGCTGACGATTTGCAAGTTACTAGCTTAAAAAGCACTTATAAAACTAATTCTACAGCAGTTTTAAAAGCAATACTTGACGATGAAAGCTGTCTATGTGGTCGTTGTTTAGACAAAAATTCTCGTGACTTTATCCTGCAACAAATTGCCGAACTAGAGTCCTTAGAAGTGGACAACGCCACCAGAATAGAAAAAGACCAAATTAGAATTAATTTACAGGGAATTATCCGAGATAATGCTAAATTTAGCAATTATAGTCAATTGCTTTTACAAAGAGATCGTTTAGAAGAAGAAATCGAAGAAATTAATCAACATATTAAACAGCTAAAACAGGAAACCACGGGAATAAATCAAGAATCAGCTAATGAGATTTGGCGAACAGTTGGCGAATGGGA
This sequence comes from Microcystis aeruginosa Ma_QC_C_20070703_M131, assembly GCA_007095475.1. GTDB lineage: Bacteria > Cyanobacteriota > Cyanobacteriia > Cyanobacteriales > Microcystaceae > Microcystis > Microcystis aeruginosa_I. Next base: position 12,298 of record SFCA01000270.1, read on the forward strand.
ACGAAAAGTCAAGGAGAGTGAAGAAAGGATCGAACGCTTGCAAAAGGAAATTGAAACCAAAGAAAAGAAATTAGAAAATTTACGCAAAGAAGTGGAAATTTTAGCTAGTGAAAATCAGACCACATTGATGTTATCTAATCAGGTTAAAATGGCCAGAGGTTTAAAAAATGCCACTAACGAATTAATCGAATGGCATATCGATAATTCCCAAAAAATGATTAACCAAGTAACCAGCGATCGCTATTTACAAGTAACCAACAAACCGGAGGAATATAGAGGAGTAGAAATCACTCCCGAATACACTTTAGGAATCCGTACTATTACAGGAAAATTATTAAATCCCGATGTCTTAAGTGCAGGAGAAAAGGAAGCTTTGGCCTTTGCTTTTATCACTGGTTTAAATCAAATAACTGATACTTGTGTCCCCCTAATTATTGATACACCTTTCGGACATTTAGACGAAGAACATCAAAAAAATATTATTAACTCTCTCCCTAATTTAAACTCCCAAGTGATTATTCTAGCCACGGATCGCGATCTACCCGATCCACTTTTAAATCTCTTGCTTCCCCACACTACCGATATTTTCAAAATACACCGTTTAGCTGCCGATGAAGATGCTTCCGTGATTGAAGTGACGGAGAATTACTAATGCAGAGAATCGATGCCAGTTTGAAGATTTATGCCTCGGAAACTTCCAGAAATTATCTACAGGTACTAAAAGATAATAAAACCTTTGAGCGCATGGTAGATGCTTATTTATTCGCGGCTGCTTTTGCCATTAAACAAGACTTCAGTATCTACGGAATCAATTTGAGTAATCGACAAGATTTAATTAATATTAGCCAAATCGAGCCAGAAGTTATTTTAGCTTTAACCGCAGGAATTTATATTATCTGTAAAAAGAATTCCTATCCTCAACCCAGCGACGGCAAAGAAGTTTTAGATAAGATCTGTCAATACGCAGAAGTGGGATTAAGGGAATTAAAAGAACGCTGGCAAGGCAAAGTCAGCCATCAAATTCAAGCTGATATTGAGAGGATTATCAATAATCTCTGAAATTCTCGCCATCTAACCATCTTTTTTAGCGATAACGGCAAATTATATTCTTTCCACACTGCCAAAAAAGACGGGTTCCACGCGAATAGCAATGATACTAGCCGGACGTAAAACCATATATTCCCCTTGGATATTTCTGATCGGAACATTGATAAAATCGAGGGAATCGGCTTTCGGAACTAATTCGTTACTGTACCACTTTTGAAATTCTTGGATAGTCAAAAAACGGACTTCCTCGCGATGTCCACTGCTTAAGAACAAATGTACAGCGTACTCGTCAGCTTTTCTACTCATTTTTTTTAAGTAATCAGATGGAATTTTTCTAATAAAGTTGCCATTAAAGGCGGAAAAGTGAGACGTAATTCGCTCAGATCCGAGAAAATTAATTTTTGGTAGCTTGGCAGGTCAAAAGCTAGTTTACCCTTTAATTCTGCTCGATTTTGATAGGTTAGCAGAATTTGTCCGCCCTGTTTACAAGCGATCGCATAACCTAATTCTACACCCACTAGGGGACTGGGCAGTAATTCCGTTTCCTTTTGGCTAATCGCCGTAGCATCGGCAATAAATAATAAACTTTTGCGAATTTGGCGTAATTGACTATCACTCAATCTGGTGACATTGCCCTCAGTTCGGGGCGTTTCTGCCATGGTTAAGGGCAACCGGGAGCGTTTATTGAGATTTTCGACTGTTTCGGTCAAAACTGTTTTTAAAGCGGTGCTAGAGTCCTTAAATTGGCTTTGGGAGCTAAAATAAATGACGGGATCCAGCCAAGCACTGAGGTCCTGTTTAGTAAAGTAAATTTCTTGGGAAATCAGGTCAATATTGGAGATGACGTAACCGCCACTACCTTCGAGGTAAAATTCCACCCTTTCCCCTTCTAGATAGCGTTGGAACCAGACAGAACCCTGTATCGTCAGACTATCATCGAGAAAATCGGCTCTTAAACCCGATTTTAAGAGACTATTGCGACTTAAGCGCAAGTCGTGGGGACGTTTGACAACCTCGCGGATAGGTTCGTATTTGTCGAGATACCAAGCTTTCAGAGCGATGATGGCCATAGGTGTGGCGATTAAAGACACTCTCCCATTTTAGCAGTAAGCACCGATATCCTCTCCACATTCATCGGCCAGGTAAGAAAGAGCGCGAAATCTTAACATCATTAAGTTTTCGTAGAGGGGATTTAGCTTGCAAAGGGGCGGAATCTCTAGAATTGTCCAGCTAAATAGGGTAATTTTCCTGGCAAAGGGACATTGAGCCGGAATTAGACGACAAATCCTGTGAGCTAGTGCGGGTGTATTGATTTCTAGGCGATCAATTCGTTGCCGCAGCGGTTGCCATAAATCCCATTTTGGTTGCGGTGACGGGTTTTTCCGATTGCCTTTCGACCAAGGGGCGATCCAATTAGAGACAATTATTTTATTTGTGGTATAATCTGATACATCAGCATCGGCCATAGCTTTATCTTCAATTGATTGAGTCATAAGGTTCTATCTGAGATTACGAGAGGGCAAATGCTCTTTCCCGAAAATCCCCTAGGACGTTCGGACATTTGACCGCTTTAACGATAACATCTCTGGGATAACAGATGTGGCTTATTGCCTCAGCAGCCCAGATGCGAGAGTAAGCTGTTAACTATCTAAACTACTCGTTAAGACTGTCTATGGGCGAGCAGGGAGAGGAAGTTTGAGCTTTTGTACTAATTCCTCACTACCGAGTTATCACCTGAAAGCGAATAGGCAACAGACGACAATAAGATAACGTCACGAGTGAATTTAACTAAATCAATCTCTAGGCTTCACCTAGAGACATCGGCTCTGATTAGAGCTATTTCTAGGTTAGCAAAAGTTAGGTTTTTTCACATCAGCATAGTACACTTTTTTGGGGTATAAAATAGCACCCACTTTTGTCAAAGATACGCAATTCAAGGTGTGGGGTGTAGGGTGTGGGGTGTGGGGTGTAGGGTGTGGGTATGAATTATGAATTATCAATTATGAATTGGAAATTGGGGAGTTTTTTGCTGTGAATAGTAAACGGTGAACTGATAACTGATAACTGATAACTGATTTACATTCTTTCCAAAACGGGAATTCCCAAGAGAGATAAGCCTAATTTTAGGGTTCTTGCCGTTAAATCACACAGAACTAAACGAGAGGTTTTAATCGGTTCTGCCGCTTTAAGAACGGGACAATTCTCGTAGAAACGATTATACTTTTTACTGAGTTCATAAAGATAATCACATAAACGATTGGGCAATAAATCCTCTTCCACGGCCCTAATTACTTCCGGAAGTTGCAGTAATTGTTTAGCCAGAATTAATTCGCTTTCATCCTTGAGAATTAGCGGTGAATTGGCACTTAAATCCTGAAAATTAATGCCACCTTCGCGACTAATACTCTGGACCCTAGCGTAAGCGTACAGCATATAGGGGGCGGTGTTGCCTTGCAGATTGAGCATTTTGTCGTAACTGAAAACGTAGTTACTATTGCGATTTTGGCTGAGATCGGCGTATTTAACGGCACTTAAACCGACAGTTTCGGCAGTCTTAGCGATAAAATCGCTGGTTTCTTCTCTTTCCTCGCTTGCCAGTCTTTTTTCTAAGTCAGCTAGGGAACAGGCGATCGCTTGATCGAGTAATTCTTGTAATCTTACCGTCTCCCCGGAACGAGTTTTTAATTTTTTACCATCTTCCCCTAAAACTAATCCAAAAGCGACGTGAACCACTGCCACATTATCGGGTAAAAATCCCGCTTTTTTAGCCACCTGAAATACTTGGGCAAAATGGTTAGCTTGTCCAGCATCGGTAACATAAATTATTCTTTCGGCTTTATCTTGACGCACTCGATAACAAATTGCCGCTAAATCGGTGGTAGCGTAATTATAACCGCCGTCGGATTTCTTGACAATTAGGGGCAAAGGATCCCCCTCTTTGTTGGTAAAACCATCGAGAAAGACACATAAAGCGCCGTTGTCTTCTATTAGCAATCCCTGGTGATCTAATTCTCTGATGACTGTCTCAAGGTAGGGATTATAAAAAGATTCCCCCCTTTCAGTCAGTTTTATATCGAGAATATCATAGATTTTCTGAAATTCCCGTCGTGATTGTTGACAAAGTAACTGCCATGCTTGACGACTTTGAGGATCACCCGACTGTAATTTTACTACGGCTTGACGGGCAGTTTCTTTAAAGTTTTCGTCTTCATCAAAACGAATTTTGGCCTTTTTATAAAAGCTAACTAAATCCCCTAAATCAAGGGCATCTGCTTGGGTTAAAGCGCTAGGATAAGCTTCTTGTAGATAGGTAATTAACATCCCGAATTGAGTACCCCAATCCCCGACATGATTAAGACGAATTACTTGATGATGACGAAATTCTAAAATCCGAGCAATACAATCACCAATTATAGTTGATCGCAAGTGACCGACGTGCATTTCTTTGGCAATATTGGGACTGGAGAAATCGACAATAATTTTTTGACTGGGGTTAGCACTGGCAACTCCTAAACGGTTGTCAATAATTAGGTCTTTTAATTGGGTTTCTAGATAACTAGGTTTAAGGGTAAGATTGATAAAACCCGGTCCGGCAATTTCGGTGGGTTGACAGAGATCATCTATCTCTAGATTTTTTAGTAATGTTGCCGCCACTTCCCGCGGTTTTTGTTTTAATTCTTTGGCTAAAGAGAGGGAAATATTACATTGATAATCGCCAAAACGGGGGTTACTAGCGGCGACAATTAGAGGATCGGTAGCGGCGAAGTTTTCCCCAAAGGATTTAACTAGGGATTGGGAAAAACGCTCTTTTATTTGTTGGATAATTGCAGTCATAGAGAGAATTTAGCAGTTAGGGATTAGACAACAATTGAGAAGGAATCGGTTAGCTTCCTAGCAGTAACCAGATTGTGGGTCGAATTAGCTACCGAAGATGTCGATTGATGGTATTCTTTCAAGACTTTTTTGATCATCTTTTGTGGTGTATTCATTATAGTTTCGAGCCAACGAGATTAACAATCCAGATAACTTGGGTGATTGACCATCTTACCTTATCATAATCTGAAGGCGAATCCAATGCAGCTGGCCGCTGGGAAACAGTTGCTTTAATATAGGTAATTAGTCACAGCAAGAAGCAGGGCTTATTGAGAATAAAGTAACCTTTAAGCCCTAGATAGATAGTACAAAATCGGCTTGAGGTGGAGAACGCTCGCCCGCTAACAAGTTGAAAAGTTCCTCAACCGCATTTTTTCCTTGAAGTCGCATGGTTTCCAGGAAACTGAAGATCATGGCTACTAATTGGCCTCCCCAGTGGCTTCTGGCACCCCCACTCACCTTAGGGTGTACCATCACTGGTCGCAAAGCCCTTTCCGCATCATTATTAGGGACTTGCGCTTTGATAATATACCTTTTGGGCGAACGCAGTTCGCCCCTACATTGTGGACAAAATCCGTTTTGATAATATGCCATCTGGCTGGTCTGATTCTTCTACAGAGCGATTTTCTGGCTGGGATATTATTCCCACGCTAGTCCCTTAGGGCTGAGTTATTCTCCGAATCTAATTCTTTTTTTTGCTACTTTTAATCGCTTATGAGGTAAGCTAGGGATCAGGGGAGTACAGGTTTTTGCTCTCACAGTAGGTTAATTCATGAATCAACCTAAAAAGCACGACGTTTTGAAAAATTTTCAGATATTTATTCCGAGAAATCGACTAAAAACGTTGCCAGATAAAGATTTGAGAGAATGACATAAGAGAGAATAAAACGACCCTAGGGGGGTGGGAGGCGGAGGAGATTCCGCTAATCTAAAGATAGGCGGTTAAAATGCGTCTTAGCTTAAATAGTTTCTAGTATTCTAGTTAATTCATTTTTATTTTTCCACAATTTTACTTGAAAATCTTGGTATATTTTGGCGATAAAAGGGGCTTGATTACCTTGGGTTATTTTTTCAATTTTATCGATTGTTTCGACAAAAATATTAACCATAGTTTGACGAGGTAAGTTACCAGAAACTAGAACAAATACTTGAGCCTGATAACGGGCTATCTGTTGAACTTCTAAAATATTTCTACCAATGTTTACATCTTTAGTTAATACTATCCATCCTCTTTGACTAACAATAGGTAGCCACTCCGTATCCGGTGCATCTGGGGCAAAATGGGCATGATGAAATTCAATTTTAACCCCTATTTCTTGCAAAGCTTCACCGATAGATTTTCCTAAAGCGCGGTCGATAAAATAGGTGTATTGATAGGTCATGCCGCTTGCCAATTGCACTCGAATAAAATCGCTTTTTCAATTTGCCAAGGTTGACAATTATAATCATTGGCAATATCTTCTATAGAGTCCCCCGCATCATAAAGTTCTGTGACAACTTTAGTGGGAATTCCTGTTCCTGTGATCACGGGTTTTCCGAAGGAAATATTAGGGTCTATCTTTAGGACTTTATTGCTGAAGTCTTCCCCATTTATGTCGATAGTGGGAAAAAGCCGTGTGGCGATATCTTGTTCATCCCATTCAATACGAGTTAAGAGATTATTTAAGAATTGTTTCATCGTCAATTGTCCCGAACGGGAGGCATTAATTAAATGTTCAAATTGTTCAATAAAAAGGTCAGTTCCATCGGTACTAAATTGTTTTTGAACCAGAGGATGATCGGTGTTAAATTGTTCACTAATATAGTCTAGGGCCAGTCTAACTTTATCGAGAGGGATGTTATGAACTTTGCGAATAACTCTTAAAACGTGCGCTTCCACTAAGTTAGTAAAGGAAAGTTGCGGAATATTCGGATTAGGTCGTTGAATGAGGGGTAAAAACTCTTTTTGTCCTTTTTTTGTCGGGTAGGTGCGTCCTCGTACCCACGTTCTCAGAGTGGGTAAAGGAATATGGAGATAGCGCGCAGTATCGGCTATAGTGTAGGTGGGAACATGATAGAGATGCTCTAGAGATAAGGGAGATGATACTTTGACCATCGTTAATACTTTGGTGAAGTTGTTGGGATGAGATTATCGCCTATTATTTCATTCTAGCTAATTTTGGTATCCTTGAGGATAGGGATAAAGCAGGGTACATCTTATTTTTGTAAATCTAGCAAGTTGGGATTTTTACGCGAAAACTCTCTGATAAAATTGGGCATTACTTCCGACTTTATTAATCAATCCAAGCTTTTGGGGGGTTCTACCCCCCAAACCCCCCGTTGGGGGCGTGGCGCCGCCCCCAAACCCCCCGCGCATTAGCTTTTTGGTGGGATGCTTACAGGCAGCTGCTGATATATCTGTGATAATTCAAGAATCACTGATAATTGCTCATTGTCGGTATTTCTGCAAATGTCAGATGCAGCCATAAAGTAGGATGAGGGCAGTGGACATTGGGGGCAAATGAGGTTATATTTTATCTATAGAAGAACGTTTGTATGCAACACTGATAATGAGTAATTCACTGCCAAAATATCTAGAGGAAATCACAGGCATTTATCAACAGGGTAAGGCCACAGAACACAGTTATCGTCCTGCTTTAAAAAAATTAATTGAATCCCTAAATAATAACCTACAAGCTCTCAATGAACCCAAAAGGATTGCTTGTGGCGCTCCAGATTTTGTGATTAATCAGGGTATAGTAGAAATTGGTCATCTGGAAGCAAAAGATATCGGAACTTCTCTCAAAAAGATTGAAAATACTCCCCAAATAAAACGTTATTTACAGGCTTTGGGTAATTTAATTATCACCGATCATTTAGAATTTCGTTGGTATGTATCGGGAGAATTGCGTCTATCAGCTGCCGTGGCAAGTCTTAATCAAAAAAAGCAAATTAAACCTGATTCCCAGGGTATTTTACAAGTAGAACAATTGTTCTGTCAGTTTTTCCTCTCAAAAGTTATTCAGATAACAACACCGCGAGAATTAGCCAAAAAAATGGCCGCTTTAGCGCAGTTAATTCGAGACGCAATCGGCCAAGCTTTAAAAGATCAAGATTGCGGGGGAATGTTGCGGCAACAATTGCAATCTTTTCAACGAGTTTTAATTAGTGATCTCAACGAAGCGCAGTTTGCGGATATGTATGCACAAACAATCTGTTATGGGTTATTCGCAGCACGCTGTAATACGGATCAAATAAGTTCTTTTTCCAGGGAAACGGCAGCATTTCGACTACCGAAAACTAACCCTTTTTTGCGGGGAATTTTTCATCAAATTGCTGGTACAGAATTAGATGAGCGGATTACTTGGGCCGTGGATACTCTAGCGACTATTTTACAACAAACCGACATGGAGGGGATTCTTAGCAGCTTTGGAAAACGCACGCGCAAGCAGGATCCTGTAGTTCACTTTTATGAGACTTTTTTAGCCGAATACGATAGTAAAATGCGTGAGTCTAGGGGGGTTTATTATACCCCTGAACCCGTGGTTTCTTACATGGTTCGCAGTGTGGACTATATTCTAAAAAATAAGTTTCAGATTCCTAAAGGTTTGGCCGATGCTAAAAAAATTACGATTAAAAATCCTAATAATAGCCAAGAAACTCAGGAAGTTCACCAAGTTTTAATTCTCGATCCTGCTGTGGGAACTGGCACTTTTTTACACTCTGTTATTGACCATATCTATGATAGTTTTCGTCAACAGAAAGGGATGTGGTCTAGTTATGTCAGTAAACATTTATTACCCCGTCTCTTTGGGTTTGAATTACTGATGGCTCCCTACACCGTAGCACACATGAAATTAGGGTTACAACTTCAGGAATTAGGCTATGATTTTAGTGCCGATGAACGCTTAGGAATCTATCTCACTAACACCCTACAGGAAGCTTTTCAAATTCCCCCTGCTGATGGGTTTTTAAATCGCATTCGCGATGAAGCAGCCGCGGCAAAAGATGTTAAGCAAGAAATGCCAGTTATGGTTATTTTAGGCAATCCACCCTATTCTGCGGTTTCAGAGAATACTGATCCGTGGATTATAGATTTGGTCAGAGATTATTATCAATTAGATGGAAAACCATTAGGCGAGAGTAACTCTAAATTATTACTTGATGATTATGTAAAATTTATTCGTTTTGCTCAGTATCGATTGTCATCCACTGGTTACGGAGTTTTTGCATTTATAACTAATCACAGCTATTTAGATAATCTAACTTTTCGGGGAATGCGTCAAAGTTTATTAAAAACTTTTGATGATATTTATATTCTCGATTTACACGGCAACAGTAAGAAAAAAGAAATCTGTCCCGACGGTTCACTGGATCAAAATGTGTTTGATATTCAGCAAGGTGTAGCTATTGGTATTTTTATTAAATATCACAATAGTTCTTCAAATTTAGCTAAAGTTTATCATGCTGATTTATGGGGTAAAAGAGAGATAATTGAGAATCAAGTTATTGTCGGTGGTAAGTATCACTGGTTAGAGGAAAATGATCTTTATTCTACTTCTTGGCAGGAATTACAACCTGATTCTCCTTTTTATCTATTTAAACCTCAGAATATTAATCTGCGCTCGGAATACGATCAATTTTGGAAGATTACTGAAATTATGCCAGTTAATTCAACTGGAATTAAAACCCACCGAGATGAATTAGTTTTTGATATAGATATAGATAATTTAGAAAAACGTATCAATGATTTTAGAAACTTAGATATTTCTGAAATTGATTTTCAATCTATTTATGGAGAATATGATAGAAAAGATTGGAATCTAAGAGAAAAAAGGAAAACTCTTGCTAAAGATAACTATTGGAAAGAAAAAATAATCAATTGTTTATATCGTCCCTTTGACATCCGAAAATATTTTCAGCATCAGGAATTAGTAGATCGACCTAAGCAAGAAGTTATGAATAATATGATTGATGATAATTTAGGTTTGATTACAACTAGACAAGTTGCTGAATCTATTTTTAATCATGCCATTGCCACTGATTATGTAATTGATAATCGGGTAACTGTCAGCAATAAAGGTTCAGCTTATCTTTTCCCTCTTTACTTTTATCCAAGTGATCAACTAACTCTATTCGGTGAAATGCAAATAAAACGCCGTCCCAATCTAGCGCCAGAATTTATTAAGGAACTTTCGGCAAAACTTGACTTAGAATTTATCAGTGATGGCAAAGGAGACGAAAAGAAAACCTTTGGACCGGAAGACATTTTTAACTATATCTATGCCGTCTTTCACTCTCCCCAATATCGCCAACGTTACGCCGAATTTTTAAAAATAGACTTTCCTCGTGTTCCTCTCACCAGTAATCAAGAATTATTCTGGGAATTAGTCAAAAAAGGTGACAGATTAGTACAGTTACACCTGATGAAAGCAACGGGAAAAGAAATTAGTAGCTATCCCGTGGCGGGTTCCAATCTAGTCGAACAGGTGAAATATGACGAAAATAAACAACAAATTTCGATTAATTCTGACCAGTATTTTGCGGGGATTCCGCCCCAAATTTGGAACTTTTATATCGGCGGTTATCAAGTGTGTCAGAAGTGGCTAAAAGACCGCAAAGGTCGCCACCTTAGCTACGATGACCTAGAACATTATCAACAAATTATCTCCATTTTGGGCGAATCGATCGCAATTATGGAAACTATAGATATAATTATCAATAAATATGGTGGTTTCCCCTTTAGTTAAGCCACCGGTGAGAGAAGATTAACTTAATTTTTGCCCACTGGCAAGAGTCCCTGTTCACCGATAAATGATTCTCCACTCCCAAGGATGCTCTCTTATTCTTTGTGTCCTCTGTGTCTGGAGTGGTTCCTTCCACTCGCTTGCTGACAGGACTGTATCTTAGAATACATTTTACCCACCGAACCTAAGAGAGCCTCAACCAGAGTGATACAATTGTTAACACCACAGATCAAGAGCCAATCGAAGCGAGAGAATAAAAACTGCTATGTTAAAAGCCCTACTCGGAGATCCCAACGCCCGCAAAATTAAAAAATTTCAGCCCCTCGTCACCGAAATCAACCTGCTGGAAGAAGACATTAAAAACCTGTCCGATGAGGAATTAAGAGGTAAAACCAGCGAATTTAAGGAAAGATTGGACAAAGCGAGAAATTATGACGAAAGAGAGGAGATTCTCGAGGAAATCCTCCCCGAAGCTTTCGCCATTGTCCGGGAAGCGGGAATCCGAGTCTTAGGGATGCGTCACTTTGACGTGCAGTTATTGGGGGGAATGGTACTGCACAAAGGACAAATCGCCGAGATGAAAACCGGGGAAGGAAAAACCCTGGTTGCCACTCTCCCCGCTTATTTGAATGGATTGACCGGAAAAGGGGTTCACGTCGTCACCGTCAACGATTATCTCGCCCGTCGTGACGCGGAATGGATGGGGCAGGTACACCGCTTTTTAGGGTTAAGTGTGGGACTAATTCAAGCCGGCATGAGTCCAGAAGAAAGAAAGAAAAATTATGCCTGTGACATCACCTACACCACTAACAGCGAACTCGGCTTCGATTATCTGCGCGATAACATGGCTACAGTGATGGGGGAAGTTGTCCAAAGACCCTTTAACTACTGCGTTATCGACGAAGTGGACTCCATTCTTATCGATGAGGCCAGAACTCCATTAATTATATCAGGACCGATCGATCGACCCACAGAAAAATATATTCTCGCCGCCGAAATCGCCAATAAATTAGTGCGCCAAAAAGTAGAAGACGGACCGGGAGACTACGAAGTTAACGAAAAAGACCGTAACGTTTTAATGACCGATGAAGGCTTTAAAAGAGCGGAAGAACTATTAGAAGTTACCGATTTATACGACCAAGAAAATCCCTGGGCGCACTATATTTCTAACGCTATTCGTGCCAAAGAACTCCAGAAAAAAGACGTTAACTATATCGTCCGCAGTGGTGAAATTGTTATTGTTGATGAGTTCACGGGACGGGTATTACCGGGGCGACGTTGGGGCGATGGTTTACATCAGGCAGTGGAAGCTAAGGAAGGGGTGGAAATTCAACAGGAAACCCAAACCTTAGCCACGATTACCTATCAAAACTTTTTCCTACTCTATCCGAAATTATCTGGCATGACCGGGACGGCCAAAACCGAAGAAACGGAACTAGAAAAAGTCTATAACCTGCAAGTGACAATTATTCCCACTAATCGCGTTTCTCGTCGGCAAGATTTAGCCGATGTGGTCTATAAAAATGAACAGGCAAAATGGAACGCCGTCGCTGAAGAATGTCAACAAATGCACGAACAGGGTCGCCCGGTTTTAGTCGGTACTACCAGTGTGGAAAAATCGGAAGTGCTTTCGCTTTTATTACAGGACAGAAAGATTCCCCATAACTTGCTTAATGCCCGTCCAGAAAACGTGGAAAGGGAATCGGAAATCGTCGCTCAAGCAGGCCGGGCCGGGGCCGTAACCATCGCTACGAACATGGCGGGACGGGGAACCGATATCATCCTCGGTGGTAACTCCGACTATATGGCCCGATTGAAAATTCGCGAGTATTTAATGCCGAAATTAGTTATGCCCGAGGATGACAATTTGGCCTTTAGTTTACCCAGTTTAGGAGAACGCAATCGCCCGCAAGGATTCGCCCCGGGTAAGAAGAAAAAAAACTGGCGTGCCTCGGCGGAAATTTTTCCCACCGAGTTACCGAAAGAGGTAGAAAATGCCCTGAAAGAAGCGGTTAAATTTGCCGTTGATACCCACGGAACTCAAAGTTTACCCGAATTAGAAGTGGAAGAAAAAATCGCCATCGCGGCCGAAAAAGCCCCCACGGATGACCGGGTTATTCAAAAGTTACGCGAAGTCTATAAATTAATTCGCAAAAGTTATGAAGATTACACAGGCAAAGAACACGATGAAGTAGTAGAAAGAGGCGGACTGCACGTTATCGGGACGGAACGCCACGAATCCCGCCGTATTGACAACCAATTGCGAGGCCGGGCAGGCAGACAGGGCGACCCCGGTTCCACACGCTTTTTTTTAAGCCTAGAAGATAATTTATTGCGGATTTTTGGCGGCGACCGCGTGGCGGGTTTAATGGATGCCTTCCGGGTGGAAGAAGATATGCCCATTGAGTCGGGAATGTTGACTCGTTCCTTGGAAGGAGCGCAAAGAAAAGTGGAAACCTTCTATTATGATGCCAGGAAACAGGTGTTTGAATACGACGAGGTGATGAATAATCAACGGCGCGCTATTTATGCCGAACGTCGTCGGGTTTTGGAGGGGATGGACCTAAAAGAACAGGTGCTGCAATACGCCGAAAAAACCATGGATGAAATCGTCACGGCTTATATTAACCCCGAACTGCCGGCGGAAGAATGGGATTTAGAAAAACTGATTAGTAAATCTCAGGAATTCGTCTATCTGTTGGCAGACATTACCGCTAAAGATATCGAGGAAATGAGTGTTAATGATATCAAGATGTTCCTACACGAAGAAGTTCGCAAAGCTTACGAAATTAAGGAACGTCAAGTGGATAGTATTCGCCCCGGTTTAATGCGCGATGCCGAACGTTATTTTATCCTGCAACAAATCGATATGTTATGGCGCGAACACCTGCAAGCTATGGAAGCTTTACGCGAGTCGATTGGTTTACGCGGTTACGGTCAAAAAGACCCTCTAATTGAGTATAAACAGGAGGGCTACGAGATGTTTTTAGAAATGATGATTGATATCCGTCGTAACGTGGTTTATTCCCTGTTCCAATTCCAACCGCAAGGACAACCCCAAGCCGTGGCTAGTGAACAGTAAAAATTAAAAGTTGGCTGAAATTGGGGAGAATTGGCTAAGGCTGATTCTCTCATTTTTTTCCCCTGAGAAATCAGTCACCCACAATCCAGACTAGGACGAAAATTATCAGTCCAATCACTCCATAGGACAGCAACGACCCCAAAAAATTGAGGATTTGTACGGGAAAATCAATCAAAACTTGGTAAGTAAAATCGGCAGCTGCCAGCAAGGCAACGAAAAACATAATCACAAGTGTTATCATACCTAATACCTTGTCATTCTGATAGAATGAATGGCTATCCTTTGCGGGAATCGGCACCCTAAGAAAAAACTCCGGGTCACTCTCACGATTCTAACGCAATTTTAACAGCGATCGAGTTATAAGTGGGTGGGTGGAATTAAATATAAGATGAACGTAGGTTGGGTTGACGATACACCGGAGGTGACAGTCGTTTAATAGTTTTCGTTTGCTCTGGACAAAGGCGTTTTCATTGGTGCGAAATAACACCCCTTCATCTAAGACGATGCCACATCGTCCCCCCAGTTTCAAACTGTCGATAACGTGCTGTAAAAATAGAACTTGAGTAGCACTGGTTTTATAGGCAAATTGTACCTGTACGGTCTTGTGTTCTTTGCCGCCAAAGGGAGGGTTAGTGAGGATGATGTCAAAAAAGGGCGGGGCATCTTGGAATAGGTAGCCATAAATGACTTCTCGGTTTAAGGTGTTGCCGTGCCAGAGGCAGAGAGAGGTGAGGTATCGTAACCCATCTTAGCTCTAGCGTAAGCCACCAGCAGAAAAGGTAGATAGACAGGGATCGCCAGACCCACTATCGAATAGAGAAAGAATGGAGGTGACGGAGAGATTCATTGCTCAATTTAGTCAAAATAAAATAGGGTAACTAGCTTGCGTTGATCTTCCGCTTCCGCGCAGGTTTGCAAGAGAGTCTGACTGTCGTGGAAAGCAAAACAGATTAACTGTTGACAACGATTGACAATCTCGCGATTACAGAGGCTGCTGGCTTCCCCTAGGGATAGATGATCGTTTTCGGGACATTCCACCAGATGGATAACCTGCTGAAGTTGTTCTTGGGATTCCAGGGGCTGGCGATCGAGACTTTGGGGTAAGATCACGGTTAACAGATTAGGATCTGCCCGCATTGCCCCCTTAATGACGGCGGAATTGGTTCCCGTCGCCCCGGAGGTCATAATCCGATTGCCCGCCAGCACGAGGGCATAGGCCATCATTTCGATCAATTGCTGGTGGGTGATGGGAACGTGACGGGAACCCAATAAAGCGACGCGCTTAGAACCGGTCTGCTGAATGGCGGCCAGTTCTTGAGCTAGAGTGTCTAGGGTGTTAGTGGTATCTACAGATTGACTCAAAGACTTTTACTGCAAATTCGGACTGATTAACCGTCCGTTATTGTAGCATCGAATTGTCATGATCGGAAATTTGTCCCAAAAAACCCCAGCTACCGATCGAGGTGTCCTTTCTGTGGTGGTCCCCTATGATCCCTCAGAAATTGTTATTGGTGGGGAAGTGCCTCTAGATTCTGCGGTAAGATAGGTGCATAGACGATATTTACCCCAGAGCCATGACCACTTCTCCTGTTCCCCAAGGGGACGATTTTAGCGATCGCCCGATCCGTCCCGTACAATATCGGGATTTGGAAGACATTGAAGCTTTAACCCTGGATGACTTCGATGAGGATATTGATCGTCGCACCCAAAATTTCCGCACGCAGGTGCAGCAGGTGCGGCCTTGGTTTGGGTTGTTTAAAATTCTCAGTTTTTTTCCCAATCCTCTCCAACACCGTTTTCATGTCTATGTGGCTGAGGCCATGGCCAATCGGGGAGAAGAAGGGAAAATTCGCGGGGCAATCCAAGTCAACCCTTTTAATAGTAGTCGCAGCACTTGGCGGGTGGAACAGGTGCGGGTGCATCCAGGGGAGTCTTTAAGCGAACCCAAGGGCATCGGGGCGCAATTACTGCGTTATTGTCTAGAAACGGTTTGGGAAGCCCGCACCTGGGTGTTAGAGGTTAATATCAATCAAAAGGACAGTTTGGCACTTTTCCGGCAACACGGTTTTCAGCCTTTGGCAGAATTAACCTATTGGTCTTTACCGCCGCAATTATTACAGGAATTGAGCAAACAAGAGGCAGATTTACCGAATTTACTGCCTGTGAGCAATGCTGACGCTCAATTGCTTTATCAGTTAGATTGTGTGTCTATGCCGCCGCTACTGCGTCAGGTATTTGATCGCCATATCCAGGATTTTAAAATCAGTTTAGTTGATAGTTTGTTCGGTCGCTGTCAGAGTTGGTGCGGCGGTCCGCAAATTAGTCGCGGTTACGTTTTTGAACCACAACGAAAAGCGGCGATCGGTTATTTTGAATTAATTCTATCTAATCGGGATGAGCGACCCCATCAAGCGAAATTAATTGTCCATCCCGCCTACACTTGGCTCTATCCTAAGTTATTAATCCAGATGGCCCAGATCACTCGCAAATATCCCCCTCGATCGCTAGAGTTGATATCTGCCGATTATCAGCACGAAAGACGGGAATATCTGGAACAATTGGGAGCGATCCGCAGTTCCCACACCCTGATGATGTCGCGCTCGGTATGGCACAAAATCCGCGAAACTAAGCCGGAAAATTCCGCCTTAGCAGAAATGCTCCAGGGTTTACAATCGGTGCCACGAACTCCCATCCCTAGTCGGATGTCTTGGTTAAAATGGCCCAATAATCCCCCCCTAGACTCCCTCGACAGTCCGGGAGAACTTCCCCCCGCTAAACCCCCCTCGGAACCCCCGGATCAGGGGCATCCAGTGTAATGGAAAGGGTCGCCGCCCTGGGCTTAGATATCGGCAAAAAACGGGTAGGAGTGGCAGGATGTGACGGTACAGGTTTAATCGCTACCGGTTTAACCACGATTATCCGTTCCTCCTTTGTTGCCGACATAGCACAATTTAAGGCGATTGTCAAGGAAAGAAATATTAAGATTTTGGTGGCGGGACTGCCCTATACCATGGCCGGAGAGTTAGGATTTCAGGCCAAACAGGTACAAAAATACGCCCAGAAACTAGAGATCGCCTTGGATTTGCCCCTCGAATACATGGATGAGCGTTGCACGTCCCTAGAGGCGGAAGAATTCTTAAAAGCCAAAAAACAGTTTTCCTCTTGGGATAAGGGAGCGATCGATCGGGAAGCGGCGGCGATTATTTTACAACAATGGCTCGATCGCCGACGGCGAGTTAATACTGTTGTTTTAGGGGATAGGGAAATCGTCGAACCAAAAAACGGCAAGGGAACTGGTAGCCAAAGCCTCGAATAACTTCCGATCCAAGGTCAACAAGGGTGCGTCTAGCCGCTTGGCAAGGGCGACATAAGAGCCATCGTAGGCGGTCAGATTATAGGCGATGCCGAGATTCACAGCTTCTCTCATGAGAGGGACAGTAGAAAAAACCCACAGGGGATAACCTTCTAGAAAGGTCAAGGCCTCTTGAACTTGCCTTGCAGTCAATTGTCCTGCCCGCAAATATTTCCAGAGAATGTTTGCCATTTCAATGTAAAACAGATCAGGAACCAAAAATTCCGTTTCTGGTTCGACGAGAAGGGCAAATAATTCGATCGTTTTTTCAGAAAGGGGATCGCGAATAAACTGTTTAATGGCAACGCTGGCATCGACAACGCATCTAAAAGCAGTTGTCATCGCCCGTCTCGCTCTTGGCGAATCAATACCGTACTGTCTAGCCATTCCACATCATTGGGTAATTCCCGATAGCGTTGTCTGACTGCCTCGATCAAAGCGGGAATCGACTGGCAGCGGCGATCGGGAGTTTGAGAGTTTTCTGGCGACGCGGACAAGTTCGGACTAGCTTCTGATTCCGGCGACGACAAGAGACGTGTGGCTAGAAATTCGGTAAAATCTAAGACCTCTCTCTGTTTGTCTGGCGGCAAATCACGCCATCTCGATAGCAATAACTGTTCGCTGTTCATCAAAAGAATCCACTAAGAAACTCAGTCATCTGACCGTAGCAACGGAAGACTTTACTCAATTCTAGCAAGCAAAAAATCAACTCATTGATTGAACGAACAAAACTGATAAGCGATAACTGATAACTGAATTTAGATAGAGACTTCGCTTAATTCGCGAGTGAGATGATCAAAGGGTTCAGCGATCAAAGAGGTGTCGGCAATACCCGCCTCAGTAGCCATGGTTTGAATCATTTCGCTGATGATTTGGATACCGCGCACCGTCGGACCGATGGGAACACCGAGGGAATTATAGGTTTCCCGCAGTCCTTGCAGTACCCGCTCATCTAGAACATTAGTATCGGCAGCCACCAGCGCATAACTGGCATAGCGGAGATAGTAATCCATATCCCGCAGACAGGCAGAATAACGACGGGTGGTGTAGGCATTACCCCCGGCGCGGATCAATTCGGGAACTTCTTCAAATAGACGAATCGCCGCCCCACGCACCAGCGCCGCCGAATTAGCGTTAATTAGGGCGGCGGCAGCTAGACGGGCAGTTCCCGAGGCAAAATATTGTTTCAGATTATCGATCGCATCTCGATCGAGATAACGTCCGGTGACATCGTATTTTCTAATCAGGCTAGTTACCGCGTCTCGCATTATTAAGTTTCTCCCAACAGCAATAAAGACATTTTTGAGTTTCGCTTTATTTATAATCTCACAGGGTTGAACTTCGGGGGACATCCCTAGTCTAACTCTCTTGCTTGTCTAACAATTTGTTGTTTTTTTGAGACATTTCTTTACATTTAAGGCATTGGGCGGATCGGCTCTGAGTCGCGGAATTATCCCTTATTGGTCGAGGTGCTGGACGAAGCACTCAAAATAACGAGATTATCCCGATGAATAATGGTTTCTGCGGCCATATAACCTAATAAACTGGCAATACGCTCGGAATGTTGACCTTTAACTCGATCGATCTCCTCACTACTATAATTAACAATTCCCCTGGCCCATTCCCGGCCTTCTTGATCGCACAATTGCACCGATTCCGAGGCGCTAAATTCCCCCTCCACTTTAGTGATCCCGGCCGCTAGGAGAGATTTTCCCCCCTGACAAATGGCTTGAATCGCCCCGGCATCGAGATAGATTTTACCCATGGGCATTAGTCCGTAGGCGATCCAGCGTTTGCGGGCGTTATCACTGCGTTTTTGGGCCTCAAAACGGGTTCCGATCGCCTCTCCTGCCATAATTTTTAAGATATTGCTGGGCTGTCTTCCCCTAGTAATCGCCATTTCTACCCCAGCACTGGTGGCAATCCGGGCCGCTGCCAATTTAGTCGCCATACCCCCGGTCCCCCACTGACTGCCACTACTACCGGCATCGATCGATAGTTGCGCTAATTGCGCGGGACTAACTCGGGCAATGGCCTGTGCTTCGGGAAATAGCCGCGGATCGGCACTGTAGAGGCGATCCACATCGGTGAGGATAAATAACCAGTCAGCCTCGATTAAACTGGCCACAAGGGCTGATAAAGTGTCATTATCGCCGAATTTTAACTCATCGATCGCCACCGTATCATTTTCGTTGACAATGGCAATCACCCCTAATTCAAACAAAGCCTGAAAGGTATTATAGGCGTTGACATAACAGGTGCGTTCCATCAATTCGGGACGGGTGAGCAAAATTTGGGCGATCGGTTGACCAAGACTGGTAAAGAGGTCATCATAGATCCGCATCAGACGACCTTGTCCGACGGCGGCGATCGCTTGTTTGAGGGCGATTTTTTTCGGTCTTTCCTGTATTCCCAGACGACGGCAGCCCACCCCCACGGCCCCGGAAGATACTAATACCACCCGATGACCGGCAGTGCGCAACCGGGTGAGGACTTCCACTAAAGCGGCGATCGTGGATAGGGATAATTGGCCGGTTTCATTATCGGTCAAACTAGAGGTACCGATTTTGATCACTATGGTTTGGTTCATCGTCAAGGCGCTTTTTTTGGAGGTGTTGCTAGATAGCCAAAGCTTTGATGGCAACTTTAATTAAAGTATAAAAACGGGGTTCAGTCACGTTTACTTCTCTCGCTTGTTGCCGATTTTTGCCTAATAAACCAATGCGCTGCCCTTTCTGCACGACTAAAATATCGCCCTGTTCATTTTTGATGCGAATCTCGTTTAAATCACCCCAAAAACTACATTGATACATTTTATCGGCGTGCATAAAAATTGCTTTTTTAATATTATCATTTTCTTGGGGTAATCGCACTCCCACTAATTCAATTTCTATGGTTGTATTACCATTCCAAGTATTTTCTTTGAGTTTATAGGCAATATCTAAACGAGTTGGTAAAGGACAATATTCGCCCCAACGCCATGCTAGGGCTTTAATTCTGGTGTCATCCCTTTGAGCCAGCAATAATTTTAAATGATTTTTTCCGATGGTTTTCTGTTCCACTACGCGCACGTTAGGAGTCCAAAAAACGGGTAATTCATTGCCAATTCCCCAGGGTTGCAAACTATCAATTTGTTGAAAAAGTTCCAGGGTAATTTGTTTAAAGTCAATAATAGTATCAATTTTAATTAAAGGTTTTAATTGTTCTATTTGTAAAATTTTGTGAGAAAATTGACTTAATCTTTGTTTAAATGCTAGTAAATTAGCTGTGGGTAAACTAAAACCCCCCGCCATTTTATGACCGCCAAATTTTCCTAGTAAATCTTGGCAAAATTGCAGGGCTTCAAAAACGTGAAATTCTTCAATTCCTCTGGCGGATCCGCGAATTTTACCAGGCTCTTCTTCCTCGTAAGTACCGATAAAAACTGGCACTCCGTAGCGTTCCACCAAACGGGATGCCACAATACCAATTACCCCATGATGCCAATCTTTTTCCACTAAGACTAAAACTCGATCTTTTTGCCAAAGAATTGGCGTTTCTTCTACTAATTTAATCGCTTCTTCTTCAATTTTTTCGCACAATTCTTGACGGGTACGATTAATTTGTTCGCACTGCATCGCTCTTTCTAAGGCAATTCCCGCATCATCGGTGGTTAATAATTCAATAACTATCTGGGGATCACCAATTCTGCCAATGGCATTAATTCTCGGTCCCAATTTAAAGCCAATATCATCCGGTTGTAATT
The DNA here is from genome assembly GCA_007095475.1 of Microcystis aeruginosa Ma_QC_C_20070703_M131. GTDB lineage: Bacteria > Cyanobacteriota > Cyanobacteriia > Cyanobacteriales > Microcystaceae > Microcystis > Microcystis aeruginosa_I. Next base: position 33,123 of record SFCA01000270.1, read on the forward strand.
GCTTTTGTTCCTCGCTAATTCCCGCTATTTGCATCAGGGATTGAATCCCGACTAATTGGGATTTGGGTAATTTTCTTAAACCCCGTTTTAACCAGCGACGATTTACCCCAATTAATGGGGCTAAATCTGCTATAGTGCCTAGGGTAAATAATGCTAATAATGACTCGGTTAATCCCTGTAATTGACCCATTTTTTGGGCAGTTGTCACCGCTAAAATATAGGCAACTCCCACCCCCGCTAATCCCTGATAGGGAGAGTTCGGGGTTAATAATTTTGGGTTGAGAATAGCGGAGGCATTTGGTAAAATTGGCGGCAGATCGTGATGATCGGTGATAATAACTTTTAATCCTAATTCTATCGCTAGGGCGATCGGTTCGTGAGCGGAAATACCGTTATCAACGGTGAGAATCAATCCGACTCCCGATTCGGCAAATTCTTCGACAATGCGCTGATTAATTCCGTATCCCTCTTTCATGCGACTGGGTATGGCATGATTTACCCTAGCACCGAGATGTCTCAAAGCTCTTAGCAGTAAAGATGTACTGGTCATGCCATCGGCATCGTAGTCCCCACAGATAGCAATTTTATCGCCCCTAGCGATCGCTTTTACTAATAAATTGACACTTTTTTCTAAGTCGGGAAATTCTCCTAGGGGAGAGGGTAAGGTATCCACTTCAGGATCTATATAAGTTTTAGCTAATTCGGGGGTATCAATGCCGCGATTAATTAAGATAGTTGCTAATAAGGATGATAATCCCATTTCCCGCGCTAACCCCTCGATTTTTTCGGGATTAGTTGCGGCAATATACCAGCGTTGGATGGGATATTTGTAGGGCATTTTTTGTTAAGTAAAAAGGTAGGGTGCGTTAGCACAGCGTAACGCACCAAAAACAGGGTTAAAAGCGGATTTGGATGGCCCCAGCAGGAGGTTGAAAGGGGAGATTACTATTATTAATTCTCAGGGGAGAAGCGGGTACTACCTGCACATTTGGGGTGGTGGGTTGACTTTCGTTGGTACTCAGTAAAGTCAATTGATTAATACTAGAATTAATCGCAAATTGTTGGGTGATAACTCCCGACGGACAACAGGAAGGATCCCGGGGGAGAAATCTTCTCATATTGACGGTGATCATACCATCTTTAGCACTCAGATTATCGACAATTACTCGATCGGCTAACAGGACAGTATCGGTGTTAGTGGCAGTACCGTTATTATCGATCACTAGGGCTAAATAATGTAATTGCTGTTGATCTCTGGTAATCACTCTTAATACGACAATACCATCAGTCCTTTGATCGTTATTATAGTCCCCCATCAAGGCTTCTCGACTGACTTGCACTCCTAAAATTTGTCCCTCGTTAGATTGAAAAATACCATCGCTGACAATTACGGAACCCCGATTAGGAATGTTATAGACGGTGTTTCTTAAATTATCGACGCTCAGGGTTGTAGATTGGGCAAGTAAGGGCAGAGAATTGTTTAATAATAAACTGATACCCAGGAGGATAGATTGAGGCAAAACTGCTAATTTAATCATGGTTGTGATGGGTTGGGTATATTTTCTTGAGTATCGAATAACTGCACGTTATTAATGGTACAAACCATCCCCTGTTGTGCCGCTAATTTATCTCGCCATTGACTTAATTGTTGTTGACCATTACTACCATTTAACCAGTAAACTGTCAAGAGGCCGAGGGTTTGTTCTGGTTCACAGGAAAAGCCGAGAGTTTGATCGGGTATATCGGTATTTCCTTCACCACATTGCCAACCTTGTTTTTCAATTAATTCTTTCCAACCTTTCTCTTCTTTGGCAGCCACAGCAATGCGTTGATCTCCTCGGTTACAAACCCAATTTTTCTGCTGGGTGGGATCATTCGGTATGTCACCAAGATTGGGGGAATTTTGCTTAATTGGGGGAAGCGAGGGAACTTGAGCATGAACGGAAAAAATCGGTAGTATTAAGAAAGTACCGATGAGCATTTTTAACAGTTTCATCCTTTAAAATTGCCATATTTAGGGATTTATGCCTTTAGAATATCACGTTTTTGAGGTATGGATAAAATACTCTCTTAAGATATGTTTAAATCTTTAATTATGGTTTCGATCGCATCAAAGGAAAATTCTCCGGCTAACTGTTGTAAACCTTGGGCAAGGGTAGCATAATCGGGGGGAATTTCTGCGGTTAGGGCGATAATTTTTTCATCATCACATTCTCGTGCCGCTTGTTGCAATTGTCTAATCCAGTCGGGACTGATTAATTTTAATAGGGATTGCAGGGAATCGAGGAAAACTGGCGAATAATTGGGTTGATTTGGCTCATTATCGGCATAAATATATTTTAATCCTAGATATTCGCCCATTTTTTGCCAAATAACTTCCTCTCGGAAAGGTTTACGCACGAAATCATCACAACCGGCGGCAATAACCAAGGCGCGATCCTCTTCAAAAGCACTGGCAGTTAGGGCAATTATTACCGTTTTTCCGCGATTATCAGCCTCTAACCGCCGAATTTCCCTGGTTGCTTCGTAACCGTCTTTCACTGGCATTCTCATGTCCATCCAGATAAGATGAGGTTGCCATGCTTGCCAAATTGCGATCGCTTCTTGACCATTAGCGGCCTCTTGCACGGATAATCCTAGGCTAGTCAGGAGTTTCAGCAACAGTAAACGGCTTTCCGGTCGATCATCGACGACTAATATGCGATATTTAGGCTGATTTTCCGCTAAAGCGATAACTTTTGCCCTATTGGTTTCGGTTTTAATCTCATTTTCCCCCACCAAACCCACCTGAATATCAAAACTAAAAATACTTCCTTGACCCAGAATACTACTAACTCCGATCGCACCTCCCATCAACTCAACAAATTTTTTACTGATAGGTAAACCCAATCCTGTCCCCTGTTGGGATTTTCGTCCCGTTTCCGTTTGGTTAAAGGGTTGAAATAGCTTATAAATCTCCTCTGGGGCGATTCCTGCGCCTGTATCTTCAATTTCCCAGAGTAATCGCTGATAATCTCCTCTTTTCTCCCCTACTTTTCCCCGGAGAGTCACCCCTCCCGACTCGGTAAACTTCAATCCGTTACCCAAGAGATTGATGAACACCTGTCGCAATTTACTTTCATCAGTACATATATATTGAGGCAGATCGGAGCTGCGATCAAAAATTAAGCTTAAAGCTTTTGCCTGCGCTTGTGGACGGAGCATTTCGGCAATATTATCTAAAAGAGCGTATAAATCGAAATTACTGGGGTTAAAAACCGTTCTTCCTGCTTCTATCTTCGACATTTCTAGAATATCGTTGATTAACTCTAATAAATGTTCCCCGCTACGATTGACAATTTCCAAATATTGGCGATATTCACTGCTGATGCTGCTATCCCGGGATATTAAGCGAGTAAAACCCAAGATAGCATTAAGAGGAGTGCGTAATTCATGGCTCATGTTAGCTAGAAACTCACTTTTAGCTTTATTTGCCTTAACTGCCGCTTCCTTAGCTTCTTTTAACTCTTTTTCCGCTTCATATCTACTTTGTGCGATCGCAATTAATTCTCCCAGCAATCGCACAAAGGTGACATCTTCCTTTGTCCATTGCTTTTCTGCACTTGCATCCAATCCCAGATAACCCACCGTTACCCCATAACTATCCCACATGGGAACGATTAAGAGACAGGGAGTAGAACTATGAGCGAGAATAGTTCTTTCAGGGATAGCAGTAGCGGGTAAATCGTCTAAAGAGTTCAGTTTAACTGGAATACCGTTTAATAATTGTTCCGAAAACCAGGGAAAGGTTTCCGTCGAGAGATTTTGTGATTGTTCCCGAATCGGGATAACTTGCGGATAGTCGGGGTGACAGTATTCATAAACCATACTCCACTGCTGACGACAGGTGGAATATTGAATAATGTAACAGTGAGCGCTCTGGGTAAATTGACAGAGCAGTTCTAGGGTATGATCGATCGCCAAGTGGATATCTTGAGAAATTAGTAATCTTGTCACCCGCGAGAGCAAGTTATCGCGATAGGACTGCGTTTCTAGGGTTTTTTCCCGTTTTTTAGACTCTAGTTCCTCAAAATCACTCATAATCAGTTATCAGTTATCAGTTATCAGATGTGAGTTATCAGATGTGAGTTTTCAGTTCACTGATTACTGTTCACTGTTCACTGTTTACTGAAAATACTCCCCATCACCCCGTCTCCCGTCTCCCTAATCAAAAAACAGTAAACTTTTCCCCTATTATGTTCTATAGGAATTTTACCGAATCAATATGCTCAAATTATTAGCTTCTCTCCTTCTCTCCTGCTGTGTAGCCTTGGGTGTTTCCCTGTCACCGGCTGCTGCCATGGGAGTCTATGACCTCCCCATTTTAAGCCCCGGAGCGCCCACTTATGTGGTCGATCCCGTTTCGGCTATTAGTGCCGCTAACGAAGGAAAATTAAATAAAGACCTGAAAAATCTCGCCGAAAAAACTGGTCAAGAAGTGAGAATGGTGGTAGTCCGACGCTTGGATTACGGTCAAAAAATTGACAATTTAGCCGATGATATCCTGAGAGAATGGTATCCTAATCCCGAAGATCGTGCCAATCAAACTATCATCGTCCTTGATACTTTAACCAATAAAACTGCTATTCGGGTTGGCGAGGAAGCAAAACCCCTATTAACCGATGCTATTGCTGATAGTATCCTCTCGGAAACTATGGCAGTTCCCCTCAAAGATGGGGGAAAATATAATCAAGCTTTACTCGATGCTAGTCGTCGTCTAACGGCGGTACTTTCTGGAGAAGCGGATCCCGGACCGCCGGAAGTAGCGACAATTAATATCGAAAGTACCTTTACTACCGCAGAAGAAACTGACGATAAAAGCGCCACGATTTGGGTGATAGTTTTACTGGTTTTAGCTACAGTAATTCCCATGGTCACCTATTTTTGGTACGCTGGTTTTGGTCGCTAAATTAAATTAATTAATGTTCTGGGACTGATACAGCTAAAATATTCTCAGAGATAGTACAATCCTCTGCCTGCATAGGCAAGATGAAGTAACTTCTAAGTGGGTGGGTGGAATTAAATATAAGATGAACGTAGGTTGGGTTGAAGCATGAAACCCAACGCCCTACAAATAATTGTGCCTACCTACTTAGTAGATTTTAGTTGTGTCAGTTCACCCCATTTGCTTAACCTTAATAACTAATGTCTAGACTGGTAAATAAATTACAATCCTATTATCGAGAGGAGGAAGGAACTTACTTAATTGAAATTAAACTTAATCAGTTACAGCAAGTCTTTAATTCTCTCGATCCTTCGCCATTTTTAGATAGAGATTTAGACGATAACGCCGAAAACTATATTATTAACTCTGTGGATGAATTCCCCCTAAATACCCCCCTTAAATTAGTCTTTTATCTCCCCAGTAACGAACAGAATACCGCCCGACATCTGTTACCCTCAGCTTTACATAATTATTTTGACTATCGCCAACAGGGAGAACAAAGAAAATTACGCACAATTTGGCGACAGGGACGCGTATCTTTGATAATTGGTCTCTCCTTTCTTTTTGTTTGTTTGAGTCTCAGCGAATTAATTGGTCGTTTTGGCAGCGATACATTTATTCACTTCTTAGAAGAAGGACTATTAATTAGTGGTTGGGTGGCCCTCTGGCGACCTTTAGAAATTTTTCTTTACGAATGGTGGCCCGTCAGTTATCAACAAAAGATTTTTGCTAAACTGGCCTACATCCCCATTGAAATTCGTCTATTAGAGGAACCATCCACCCCGGACTCTTTTCGATAGCTCTAATCCTGCCGATGGCTTGTGTTCAAAGTTACAAAGCTTTTATTTGAAGCAGTTTACAATAAAAAAAATCTGTACAAAGCTTATCGGTTTTCAGCTTGGCTATTACTTTCTCCTCAAACTTTTAACCAAGTAGTCGGGCTTAACTTTTTTCAGTCTGGCGATTATTGGCGTTTCATCTCTACCAATCCTGACAAAATTTCATTTAGATAGGAGTCCTAATGTTAATCCATGTTGGTTATGAATTTGGCTTTGATGCCCCCTTACCCGTGGTCATGTTGTTAAAACTTTATCTACACCCCTCAATTTTAGATCAAGTGAGACAATCGGAAAATTTGCAGGTGGAACCGGCAACAAAAATAGAAGAATTTTTAGATAGCTTCGGTAATCGAACCAGTCGTCTAATTTTACCCGACGGACAGATCCGCATTCACAATGAAGCAGTTATCGAGAATGAATGGAAACCCGATATAGTCAATGGGAATGCCCAAGAAATTCCTCTAGCAGAGTTACCAACCCAAGTTTTTCCCTACCTAATGAGTAGCCGTTATTGTGAAGTGGATTTGCTTGCGGAAATTGCCTGGGAACTTTTCGGACAAACTCCCCCCGGTTGGGCAAGGGTACAAGCGGTTTGTGATTGGGTTCATAGTCACATTCGTTTTGGTTACGAATACGCGCGGGTGACAAAAACCGCCTATGATGTCTATCGGGAAAAAACGGGGGTTTGTCGCGATTTTAATCACCTAGCTTTGACTTTTTGCCGTTGCCTAAATATTCCTGCCCGTTATGCCTCCGGCTATCTCGGAGATATCGGTATTTCTTCCCAACCCCTACCGATGGATTTTAGTGCTTGGTTTGAAGTCTATTTAGACCATCAATGGTACACTTTTGATGCTCGTCATAACACCCCCAGAATCGGGCGGATTTTAATGACTCGCGGCTTAGATGCCGTCGATGCTGCCCTAACAACTTCTTTTGGTCAAGTAAATTTAACAAATTTTAAAGTATGGACGATCGATGTTTCCCACCTTTATGCTTAATCAGAGTATTTATTAAACCTCTTGCATAATTAATTTTTGAGGGTTCAAAAACGGCAAAAATAAGGATTAAATTGCCTGAAAGTGCCAGCCATTGGAGTGAACGGGGGGAATAAAACCCTACACCCCACACCCCACCAACAAGATTTTTCAGCAAACCCTACTTAGATAAAAATTACTTTTCTACCTTAACCCGTTGAGTAACGACAACAATCCCATCTCCTTGAATTAAAATCGCCGATAACCAACGATTTTCTGGTGTTTCTGGGGCTTTTACCCGCTTAAATAAACCGCCGGACTGTAATAATTCCAATTCTAGAGGCTTTGTATTAATATAACGCTCAATATCTACTTTCTCATCGATCGCCGCTCCAGCCAATAAATCATCCCCTAAAGGTTCGCGGACAATCACATCAAAATCAAATTCTTGACCCACTTTCACCCTTTCCGGAATTCTCACTTGAACAATGGGGGGATTTTTGCCCGTGCTTAACTCAACTCTCTCGCTTAAAATCTCCTGATAAACCAGTTTATTACCTTGAAATTGTTGACGAGAACGAATCGTGGCATTCATTTCCACCACTCGTCCCTGCACCTTTCCTGTCCCGGTAATTTTAGTAATTGTATTGGCCGTTAACTTGTCCCCAGAACGACTCCAAGATTCGAGGGTCGTGGTGTATTGTAGATTGTTATAACGTTCCCAAAAATGAGTTAAAGCTTTTTGAGTTTTTTCGTAGGTCAAGCCATCGGAGTTAGTAAATTTCGGACTATAAAACCCCATTAATTGCTTGATATCCCGCTCATTAGCCGCCGTTTCGATTTTGGAGATAAGGGTTTTTAAATTAGCTGGAGCAGTTTCTGGCTTTTCGGCCCGCAAACTGGTGGCAAGGGTAAAAGTTAACCCCAAACCTAACAGCAACGATAGGGAAAAATTGAGGGATTGACGAAAAAATTTATCGGGGATCGTGTTCAAGTTACGCATCAGTGATAGTTTATGTAAGGATCGATCGATAACTATGGTAGATTATTTCATTCTAGGGCTGAATTTCCCCTCTCTCGAATTATGGCACGCACTCCAACCCGTCTCTTGATTGCCGCTAGTGGTACTGGTGGTCATTTATTTCCCGCCTTGGCCCTGGCCGAGCGCTTGCCGGATTACGAGATTGAATGGTTAGGAGTTCCAGACCGTCTGGAACAGTCCTTAGTTCCAAAAACCTATCCCCTGCACACTATCCCGATTGAGGGGTTTCAAACCCGTTTGGGGTTAAAAACTCTCAAGATTCTGTTCAGTCAACTGCGGGCCATTTGGCAAGTGCGTAGTTTAATCAAAAAACGTCAGATAGCGGCAGTTTTTACCACCGGGGGTTATATCGCGGGCCCGACCATTTTAGCGGCTCGTTTAGCCAATATTCCCGTCATCCTACACGAATCTAACTACATACCGGGCAAAGTCACGAAAGTTCTCGGTCGCTGGTGCGATACGGTTGCCCTCGGTTTTCAGGGAACCGCCAGCTATTTACCCGGCACTCGCACCACTTGGGCTAGTACGCCTGTACGAGAGCAGTTTCTCATTCCCCAGTCCCTAGATTTACCGATTCCAGAGACTGCTTTTTTAATTGTCGTTGCCGGTGGTTCTCAAGGGGCCGTAGCCCTTAATCAAATTGTCCGACAAAGCGCTCCCCAATGGTTAGAAAAAGGCATTTATATCGTGCATCTCACGGGAGAAAACGACCCCGAAGCGGATAGTTTGCGCCATTCTAACTATTTTTCCCGGCCTTTTTACGACAATATGGCGGGATTATGGCAAAGAGCTAATCTGGCTATCAGTCGCTCTGGAGCCAGCACTTTAACAGAATTAGCGATCACTTGTACGCCTTCAATTTTAATTCCCTATCCTTTTGCTGCCGAAGACCATCAGTTTTATAATGCCAAAGTTTTCGCTGAAGCTCAAGCCGCTTATCTTTATCGTCAAAATGAGTTAACTGCTCAGTTTTTAAGCGAATTAGTCCTCGATTTATGGTCTAATCCCGAAAAATTGGCCGCCATGGCTCAAGAAGCTTCTCGTCTAGCTATTAGTGATAGTGCCGATTTATTAGCCGATTTGTTGAGAAGAAAGAGTCAAAAAGATAGTTTTTGAAACAAATCAGCTACGGGAAAAGTGAACCCCGGAACCACATCTTCCCCCTCCAGAAAATCTCCTGATGTTAATAATCCCTGCGGTTCGTACCCAGAACGATAAACTAAAACATAGTGTTGACGGGGACTGATAACCCAGAGCAAACGAGTCCCATTGGCAAAATATTCGGCAATTTTGTCCTCGATTTCTGCCACTGTATTCCCTGGAGAAAGAATTTCTACCACTAAATCGGGCCCACCTTCTAAAAAACCCGTCGGCAATTCTTCCAATCCTTGCAGACGTTCCTTGGCAAAAAAGGCTATATCAGGAGAACGTTTATTGCCATTTTTCATAGTACAAGCAGTGCTGGAGTCCAATAATACCCCTAGTTTTCGAGATGTTACTAAAGCGAATAAAGCAGCACTTAAAAGAATAGCAATATAACCGTGTAAAGCTCCAGAATTACCCAGATTAATTAACTCTCCCTTGACCAATTCGTAACGATTACCATCGTCAGGTAACGCCATAAACTCTGCATCAGTCCATACTTTTGTCTCTGGAGTTTTCATCACAGTAGTTTCTCGAATAGACATAACTTATCCTCGGTAAATATTCACAAGTAAAACCCTTAAAGAATTTCCTGTAACATCCGATTGGCCTGGGAAGCGTAACCACCACCAAATAAATTAAAGTGATTGAGAATGTGGTAGAGATTGTAAAGAGTTTTGCGCTTTTGATAACCAGCATCGAGGGGGAAAACATCGTTATAACCCCGATAAAAAGCCGCCGGAAAACCGCCAAAAAGTTCCGTCATGGCTAAATCTACCTCCCGGTCTCCCCAATAGGTGGCCGGGTCTAAAATTACCGGTTCCCCATCGACGGTAATGGCCGCATTTCCCGACCACAAATCACCGTGGACAAGGGAGGGATGGGGTTGATGCTGACTCAAAATCTCGCTAATAGCGGGAATAACTTGATCCTCGTCGGGAAAATTGCCGCCGCGCTCCTTCGCAAGTCTTAATTGATAGCCAATACGCTGATGAGCGAAAAAATCCGCCCAATTGTTACTAATGGTATTAATCTGGGGAGTAGAACCAATGGTATTATTACAATGCCAACCAAAGCGATCGGACAGGGAAACTTGATGTAAACGAGCTAAATTTTGCCCCATTTTTTCCCAGCTTTGACTATTGCCACCGCCGAATTCTAACCACTCTAGCACTAAATAACTAGATTTCTCGGCAATTCCCCAACAAATTGGCTCCGGAACCCTGATAGTCTTGGTGACGTGAATTTGCTTTAATCCTAAAGCTTCGGCGGCAAACATGGCCTCTTGGTTCGCTTGGTTAATCTTAACGAAATAAATTAAACCATTGCCACTGACCGCATAACCCTGATTGATGCAGCCACCACTAACGGGATGACTTTTCTCGATTTCAAAGGGTTTTTCCGTGGTTTGGGTAATATGTCGGGCAATTTGAGTCCACATAGGTTATCAGTTATCAGTTATCAGTTATCAGTTATCAGTTATCAGTTATCAGATGTAAGTTTTAAGTTAATTAGTTATTTAGTTATCAGATGTAAGTTAATTAGTTATTTAGTTATTTATTTATTTTCATCTTTATCCCTGTTCACTGATTACTGATTACTGATTACTGATTACTGATTACTGATTACTGAATTGGTCTTACCACCACCACACCGTAAGCGTTAGGATTTAAATACTCTTGACAGGCATTTTGAATATCCTCTAAAGTGAGGGCTTCAATGTGTTGGGGATAACAAAAAGCCGGTTGTAAATCACCGATCTGAGTATGATAATAACCGTAAAGGTTGGCCCGATCGCTCGGTCTTTCATTGCTAAAAATAAACCGATTGGCCACTTGGGTTTTAACTCGTTCCAGTTCAGCAACTGTCACAGCTTCCTGTTGAATTTGTCCAATCTGTGCCATGACTTCCTTCTCCACTTGCTCGATATTTGCCGAGGCTAATTGGGCCGAAACGGAAAACACCCCTTGCACTGCTTGGGACATATTACTGGCAGTTATTTGGGAAACTAAGGCCTTTTCTTGACGCAGAGACTGAAATAATCGCGATACCTTGCCCTGACCCAGAATAGCCGCTAAAACATCGAGAGGATAGGTTTTTTCTAAGTCTCTCAACCCCGGCACTTTCCAAAATAGGATTAAGCGGGCCTGCTGCAAATTTTCATCCTCGTATTCTTGACGGATAATCTCGTTAAAGGGAGCTTCAGGCTGTAGATTAGCGATAGGATGAGAAATCAACCCAGAATTGCCCTTACTGCCTAAAGTATCTAGAGAATCCCTCACAATAGCCATTAAATCATCTACAGGCAAATTACCCACCACCGCCACCGTCATCCATTCGGGACGATACCAAGTCTGATGAAAATCGCGCATTTGTTGAGGAGTAAGATTTTCAATCACTGCCGTCGGACCCAACACCGGACGACGATAGGGTAAAACTTGAAAACAAGTCTCCATGGTGCGATAAAAAGTGCGACGACGGGGATTATCCTGAGAACGACGAATTTCTTCTAAAATAACCTGTCTTTCCCGCTCAAAAGCTTCATCGGGGATTAAAGCTTCTAAAACCACTTCTAGCTGCAGCGGGGCCAGATGGGCGAAGTCCTGCGGGGCAGTGGTAATGTAATAATGGGTGTATTCTTGGCTAGTAGCGGCATTAGTCACCGCTCCCCTCGATTCGATCGCCCGTTCAAATTCACCACTGTCTAAGTTACGGGTTCCCTTAAAAACCATGTGTTCAAGAAAATGAGCCATCCCATTGATCTGATCCGATTCTAAGGCCGAGCCGACCTGCAGCCAAACATTGAGATTAACCGCTTCTACCGGTTGACTTTCGGCAATAATCGTTAAACCATTGGCAAGACGGTGCAGAATCGGAGTGTTAAGTGTGGCAGGTTTCCCTAGGATAGCCGTCATTCTTTATTAGTCCTCGGTGATCACTCTGGCAAAAATTGTCACTTTTCTCTATTGTAGTCCCAGACTTTCACAGAGCCAACAAGATCAGGTGTTGGCAGGCTTTTTGGCTGTGATCGGTAAACAGTAACCTGAAAACTCAAATCTGATCACTGATCACTGAATCTCCCCTCTTGCCTCTAAGAAAAAAAAATGCTATGATGAAAACAAGTCGGGCTTCTACGTTGGTGACTGCCTTTCAAGTTTTTTGATCTATGCTTGATTGTGATAAGGGAGCAAATAACCAATTCGTGTGGTAGTAAACCGAGCTTGTACTCGGAAACAGAAACGCGTAATATAAGTTCCCACCTGGTTAACCCAGGTCATAAACTTAGGTAAAACGGCGTAGCGGTCTTTTCAAGTTTTTCGAGCATATATAGGCCCAATTCTGGGGAGATTCCCTGTACTTCCTTAGTTTTGCCCTCTTGGTTGGTCAAAAAAGCCAGTATCTATATTTTTTTCCAGGGTAAAGACTGCTGTTTTCGGTAACGCTTGTCACCGCTAAATTGTGACAATCCGGACTACACTAGGGAAAAATTTATGAATTATTGTTAAGCAATGACTGAAAAACAGCCAAGAGTTGTTATCATAGGCGGCGGATTTGCGGGTTTATACACGGCCAAAGCCCTAAAAAACGCCCCCGTTCATGTTACCCTCATCGATAAGCGAAATTTCCATCTTTTTCAGCCCCTCCTCTATCAAGTCGCTACTGGGGCGCTGTCTCCGGCCGATATCTCCTCACCTTTGCGCTTAATCCTACGGGGTCATGACAATACAGATATTCTCCTCGATCATGCCATAGATATAGAGCCGGTCAAGGGAGAAGTGATCTTGAAAGATCACCCACCGATCGCCTACGATCAATTAGTTATTGCCACGGGAGTCAGTCATCACTATTTTGGCAATGATCAATGGCAGCCCTACGCTCCAGGGTTAAAAACCATTGAAGACGCAGTAGAAATGCGTCGTCGCATCTATCTCGCTTTCGAGAAGGCCGAGAAAGAAATCGATGCCGAAAAGCGGCAAGCTTTATTAACTTTTGTTATTGTCGGTGGCGGACCGACGGGGGTAGAATTAGCAGGAGCGATCGCTGAAATTGCCCACGGTGCGCTTAGGTCTGATTTTCACCAGATTAACCCCACAGAAGCGAAAATTTTGCTCTTAGAAGGGATGGATCGGGTATTACCCCCCTATGCGCCCGATTTATCCGCTAAAGCTGCCGCTTCTCTCATAAAATTAGGGGTGACAGTGCAAACTAACAGCATCGTTACCAATATTGTTGAAGGTTGTGTCAGCGTCCGTCAGGGAGAAAAGACGACAGAAATCGCCGCCGAGACAATTTTATGGGCAGCAGGGGTAAAAGCATCGAGAATGGGGCGAATTTTGGCCGAAAGAACCGGGGTAAATCTCGATCGCGTCGGCCGGGTAATCGTTGAACCTGATTTAAGTATCGCCGGTTATGCCAATATTTTTGTGATCGGGGATCTGGCTAATTTTGCCCATCAGGGAGATAAACCTTTACCCGGAATTGCCCCCGTGGCCATGCAGGAGGGCGAATATCTGGCCAATTTATTAATTTCTCGCCTAAAAGGGCAAACTATTCAACCTTTTCATTATATCGATCGAGGTAGTCTGGCAGTGATCGGCCAAAATGCGGCCGTGGTTGATTTGGGATTTGTCAAGTTTTCCGGGTTCATCGCTTGGTTAGTCTGGGTTTGGGCCCATATTTACTATCTGATCGAATTTGATAATAAATTAGTGGTGATGGTGCAATGGGGTTGGAATTATTTTACCCGCGGTCGTGGCGCTCGTTTGATTACGGGAGAGGGGCAAAATTTAGCCTCGGGACAATTGCCGCAAAATAACAGACAAAATAATAATAATCTGGCCGTTTCTAACCAGACGGAAACTCTCTCTCCACCGATTGTGAAAGTGTGAAAAAATAGCCGTGATTATCCAGTTATCAGTTAGCAGGTAAGAACAATCGATCATGAAAATAGAACGCCCTCACAGTCTAGAAATTACCCCAGAGGAAAGCCAAGAATTAGAATATTTACGAGTTAAAATTGAACGAGCGATCAAAGATGGTGTGATTACAAGAATAGAATTTGAATCGATTAAAATGATCATGTTTTCTAATAAGAAAAATAATCCCGACCAAATCTTCCGGCAAGTGACACTCTATCGCCATTTAGTCCTTGAAAAACTGAATAATGGCGAACTAATTTTTGAATCTCCTCAATAGGGCGAAATTCCTTTTTTAGCTATTTAGTACAAATGCTCAAACTTTCTTTCCCTTCTTCCCACTCCCCACTATCCTATACCTTTTAAACGGGATTTAGTAAGTAGCTAGACACAATTAATTAGGGCTTGCGGCAAAAAGTACGGGCGAAGCATTCGGATAGAAAATCTACGATTTCACCGATAGGTTATTGCCCGAATGCTTCGCCCCTACAGGACTCGGGCTGATGAAGACGCAAGGTTTTTAACGACGATTCTCTCAAAATCTTGCACCTGTTTCGCGAGAAAAGCCATAAAACTCTTACGTTGCCTACATTTCACATTTATTCAGCAAGCCCTAATTATACATATCTAACCACCTCTTGCCTTTTGCCTTTATTAGCCTATTCTTTTTTGTCGCTACCCGGAAAAGCTCGACCTTGAATATTTTCTAAAGCTGAAACTGCCGCCCTGGAACCGGCGATAATATCTCGTTCTTCTCCCCCTAAATATAAGCGGCCAAAACTGCCCACGGAAGTAACGTGTAGGATATTAATTAAAGCAGCTTTTTCGGCCTGATTAGCGGCTAGGGAAGCGTAGGCGGCCGGTTGCACTTCTAGAACGTATAAAGTCTGTCCTGCCATTAACATCATACCCCGAGAACTACGGTTAATTAATTGGGCTTGGTAAGCGTCAATGTTGCGAATAATTTGGCTAGAAACAATTTGCGGTTTCAGACAATCGCGCTGACTAACGCCTAAATACTGCAAAATTGCCTGACCGGCCGCCCTGACCTCTCCCTGACTGCTAGAATGGAGTTCTAAGAGTCCATAGAGTCGTTCTACGAATAGAACCCCCGGACGAACCACGGCGGATTTGAGGGCAATATCGGTGATGCGATTAATCTCGATGCCGGGGGAAATTTCAATCCAGAGGGAAGCATCCCCGGGTAAGGGTAAAAATCCTTGGGCGACTGTACCGATGTAAGCGGCGTGTTGAAGTTGTAAATTGTCAAGATAAACGTAACTGCGAAGTTCTACACCCAAGCTAATTTCTCCCTCTTTCTGTCCTCTAGCCAATCCCCATTCCAACCCCGGAGCGATGATTAATCTATCCTTAATTAGGGTTTAGGCATTATCATCTTTCACTATAGTATAGAATCGGCTGCCCTTAAATTTGCTGGGGAGAAGCGGTAAAAAAACTATAATTATGGGTACAAACTAAGGGAAAAACCAGCATGACGATTCTTTTAGGGGGAGATATCGGGGGAACTAAAACAATCCTGCGTTTAGTGGATTGCCAAAACTCATCGGATAGTCCCCAACCCCTGCTAACTACTCTCGATCAAGAAATTTATCCTAGTGAACAATACCCCGATCTGGTGCCGATCGTCCGGCAGTTTTTGGCCCGACAGGCTACTATTCCCGCGGTGGCAAAAGCTTGTTTCGGTATTGCAGGTCCGGTGGTTAACAATAGTTCCGAATTGACTAATTTAAGTTGGTCTCTAACTGGCGATCGCCTAAGCCAGGAGCTGCAGATTGAGCGAGTAAAATTAATTAATGATTTTGCGGCGATCGGTTATGGGGTGTTAGGATTAGCCCCAGAGGAGCTGCACAATCTACAGTCGGCCCCAGCAGTACCAGAGGCCCCGATTGCGGTTATCGGTGCAGGAACGGGGTTAGGAGAGGGTTTTTTGATCCCTGTCTCGAAGGGTACATATCGGGTGTTTGGTAGTGAGGGTTCCCACGCCGATTTTGCCCCCCGATCGAGTTTAGAATATCAACTATTAAATTATCTCTTGGAACTCTATAATATCGAGCGCCTTTCGGTGGAGCGAGTGGTTTCCGGCCCTGGAATCACTTCTATCTATCGATTTCTCCACGATAGTAACTATAGTCAGTCATCACCGGCCATGGCGGAAATTTACCGCACTTGGTTAGCAGAAATGGATAAACCGCCAAAAAACGTCGATTTAGCGGCTAAAATTGCTAGTTTTGCCCAAGATAACTCGGATTATCTCTGTTATCAAACCATGAAAATCTTTGTCGAGGCCTACGGTGCGGAAGCGGGCAATTTAGCCCTCAAGTTACTTCCCTACGGAGGATTATACATCGCGGGAGGGATTGCGGCCAAAAATCTTCCCCTAATGACCGAGGGTAGCTTTATGAAGGCTTTTCGGGCTAAAGGTCGGATGACGGAGTTATTAAGCAATATTCCCGTCCATATCGTCCTTAATGCCCAAGTGGGACTGATGGGGGCAGTTTCCTGCGCTAGTCAGCTATGAGCGAGGGTTGACTGGATTTTACAGACGGCGGCGAGCGAGGCAAGCGAGTGAAAAAATGTTCTCCACCACGGTTTTCCTGCCCTTGGTCGTGCTTGGGGGGGGCTTAGATGTTATTTTTGGGGTTTATCGACAAAAGCCGCTAGAAAGCCGAAAAAATGCCGATCAACCGCTAGAAAAAGTCCTGCTGTCCTGTCAGGAAAAAATGTTAAATTGCGCTGTTTTGGCGCGGTGACGGAAAACAGCCTAGGGCAGTTGCTCTCGCCGGGGAGTCAATGCTATGATTAGGAGTGGTTTTGCGGGTATAGTTCAGTGGTAGAACGTCACCTTCCCAAGGTGAATGTCGCGCGTTCGAGTCGCGTTACCCGCTTCTGCGGAACCCTTTGCGTTCGCCAAGTATTATCACACAAAGTCGAGAAGACCCCTATCTCTGTTCAGTTAAACATTTAAATTGCTGGTTGAGATGAGGCAATCTTGCGCTCTTGCAAGAGGCAACAGTAAAGAGATTGGGGGAGATTTAGCCCATCTAAGGATAGGCGGTTAAAATAGGTCTTAGCTTACCCATATTCCCCAAGTCCCTAACAGGAAAAGTAGTATAATCTAAAGAAAAGTAACTAAGTATTTATCCTCAAGATTTCCCCAATTGGTGATTGCATTTTGTTTTCTTCTTCAAGCTTTATTTTTGTCTGTATCACTTGTTACCTTTTAAAATGAGAATTGCCGGTCCGAACCCGACCAACAAACTTATTCAGCAAACCCTAGTTATTTGCCAAAATCTCGATCGTGGATGAAAAAATTATCCTAGTTACAGGGGCTGCCCGTTCTGGAAAAAGTGAATGGGCTGAATATTTAGCCAAAATCAGCCAAAAACCCGTTATTTATATCGCTACCTCCTCGGTGGATGAAAAGGATCAAGAATGGTGCGATCGCATTGAAAGACACCAGCAGCGACGTTCCCCCCAATGGCAAACCCAAGAAATTCCCCGACAATTAAGCGAAACTATTGATAATAGCCCATTTTCTCACTGTTTATTGATCGATTCCCTCGGTACTTGGGTAGCCAATTGTTTAGAAATGTCGGCAGCCGAATGGTTAGAAATCAGCGATCGATTCTTGTATTCCCTCAAAAATGCGGCGGTTGATGTTATTCTGGTAGCGGAAGAAACCGGTTGGGGTGTGGTTCCCGCTTATCCCCTCGGTCGTCTGTTTCGCGATCGTTTAGGCGATCTCTGTCGTAGAATTGGCACAATAGCAGACGCAGTTTATCTAGTTACCGGCGGCCATGCTCTTAATTTAAGTCAATTGGGTCAGTCTTTGTCGATAATTGGGCAATAGAGAAGATGAGCAACGATTATCGCCGAGAAATCGAGAAAAATGCCACCGATCAGGGAGTATGGCAAGATGCAACCACTTTTTTTGTCACTGCTAGTAAAAGTTAGAAAAAGATCATGAGTCAAGTTAAAACCATCTCCGGACGAGCTTTACCCTTGCGAGGCAACGATATTGACACCGATCGCATTATTCCGGCTCGTTTTTTGCGTTGTATCACCTTTGAAGGTTTAGGAGAACAGGTGTTCGCCGATGATCGAGCCGCTTTACAGGGGAGTCATCCTTTCGATCTACCCCAGTACCAAGGGGCGAAAATTTTGGTAGTTAATGGTAATTTTGGTTGTGGATCTTCTCGGGAACACGCACCGCAAGCGATTTTACGTTGGGGAATTCAAGCAATTATCGGGGAAAGTTTCGCCGAAATATTTTTTGGCAATTGTATCGCTAATGGGGTTCCCTGTGTCACTGCTGAGGCTAAAACCATCGCCCATTTGCAGGATTTAATTGCAGCTAATCCCGAAATTCCCGTCGATCTTTCCTTAACAACCATGACGGTGGAATGGGGGGATTTTGTCGCTACCGTCTCTATGAATGAAGGTTCCCGACAGATGTTAATAGAAGGGGGTTGGGATACCTGCGGACAACTGTTACAAAATCTCGATCTGATTGAATCTACCGCACAAAAGTTACCCTATTTAAGTTTCGTTTAGAGAAACAATCTAGGGTGAGGGTGCGTTAGTAGTAGATTAACGTACCCTGGCAGGGATTTTGTTGGAAATGCCGCGGCTGTAAATATTAAAAAATCTGCCCTATGACTAATCCTGATAATAATCTCCAAAATATCCAAGAACCGATTTTAAACGCTCCCGAAGATGTGCGAAAAATCATCGATCGAGTTTTAAAATTGGAAAGAGATAAGTTATACCAGCGCAATCCTCGCAATATCAATGATGATGTTTTAACAATTATTAAAGAAGTAATTCAATAATCAGTTATCAGTTATCAGTTATCAGTTATCAGTTATCAGTTATCGGTTCACTGTTCACTGAAAAAACTTCCCCATCATCCCCTCTATGTAAATATGAAACTACTATCAATAAAGTTATGTAATTTTCGACAATTTTATGGTAAGACTCCTGAGATACATTTAGCGGCGAGTTCTCGCAATACGACGGTAATTTATGGCAATAATGGGGCAGGAAAAACAACAATTCTAAATGCTTGTACCTGGGTTCTTTATGAAAAATTTACAGCAGCTTTTGCCGAACCAGAGTTATTAGTTAATAAACGGGCAATTACGGAAGTAACCACGGGAACTTCCATAGAATGTTCCGCAGAAGTAAACTTTGAACATGAAAATAAACGCTATCAGGTAAAACGAAAATTTTTCGCCTACCAAGATGTAAATAGTAAAATTAAATACGGTTCAAATAGTTTATATATGCTCTACGCTGGTGATGATGGTAATTGGTACACACCCAATCAACCACCAGAGGATATTATTAATCAAATCTTACCCGAAAGTTTACACCGTTATTTCTTTTTTGATGGCGAATATATCGATCATCAATTTCGCAGCAGTAGCCAAGGTAAAATCGCCGAAGATACAAAAGAATTATTGGGAGTTAAAGTATTAGATCGAGCGATCGAGCATTTAAAAAAAGCTAAGAAATCTTTGCAAGATGATCTTAAAGATTTAGGTGAATCGGATTTAAAAAAATTATTAAAACAGGAAAGTAAAATTGAGCAGGATTTCGACAAATTAAAACAGTGTCAGCAAGATATTATTAGCCAGTTATCCCAGCAAGAAGAATTAAAAAAAGCCGTTACTAATCGCTTATTAGAGTTAAGTGGTGCCGAAGAATTAAAACAGTTAAAAGAAAAATTAGAACAACAGGAAAGAAATCTGCGGCAAGATTTAGTCAGAACTAAGGATAAGTTAAAGAAATTAATTTCTCAGCAAGCTTATCAAGTCTTTTTAAAAGAAATTACTCAAAATTTTCAGCAATTAATCGATCGCCTACGACAACAAGGGGAATTACCCAGTGGTATCAAACAGCAATTTGTCCAACAATTATTAGAGCGGAAAAAATGTATTTGTGGCCAGGAATTACAGGAAAATAGCCAAGCTTATTTGCAGGTACAAGACTGGATGAATAAAGCAGGAATGGCCGATGTAGAAGAAGCGGCCATTCGCTTATCTTCCACAGTCAAAGAAATGGATAAAAAAGTCTTAGATTTTTGGCAAGAAGTGGATAATTATCAAGCTAATATTCACCAATGGCGCTTAGAATTATCTTTAGTAGAATCAGAATTAGATGAAGTGCGGGATAAATTTCGCCATTATCCCGATGAAGATATTAAAAATCTGCAATCTCGCTTAGATGCGATCGAGGATTCCCTAAAAGATTTACGCTTGGAACAGGGCAGCAATAAAAATCAACTAGATATCTATGAAAAGGAGTTAGAATCCCTGCAAAAACAGGTACAAAAACAGCAACAAAAAGAGGAAAAATATAATTTAGGACAACGACGCATTTTAGCGACTCAAGAGGCAATTAATCGCATTAGTGAGGTAAGACAGAGATTAGAAAATCAGTTTCGTTTGTCCTTAGAAAAACGGGTACAGGAAATCTTTAACTCAATTTCTTTTACTCCCTATATTCCCCGTATTAGTCCCGATTACGAGGTAAGACTATTAGAAAATACCACAGGATTTGCCATTCCCGTGGCAGCTTCCACCGGAGAAAATCAGATTCTCAGTTTATCTTTTATCGGGGGAATTATCGATCGAGTGCGCGAATGGAGTCAGAAAAATACTTTGATGGGAATTGATAGCAGCACTTTTCCTCTGGTGATGGATTCCCCTTTTGGTAGTCTTGATCATATCTATCGTCGGCAAGTTGCGATCGCAATTCCTAAATTAGCCAATCAGTTAATTGTTTTAGTGACAAAAACTCAATGGAGAGGAGAAGTAGAAACCGAGATTTCTCCCTATATTGGTAAAGAATATGTGTTAGTTTATAATTCTCCGAAAGCAGATTGTCAAGAGGATTTAATTAATCTTCATGGTGTTGATTATTCTCTGGTGAAACGCAGTCCTAATAATTTTGAATATACGGAAATTATCGAAGTTAATCGATTTTCCTCCTGACTGCTAAATGGCTGCATCTCACCTTTGCAGAAATACCGACAACCAGCAATTATCAGTGAATCTTAAATTGGTACAAAAATATGAACAATCGCGTGTAAGCATCTCACCGAAAAGCTAATGCGCGAGGGGTTTGGGGACGGCGCTTGCGTCCCCAACGGGGGGTTTGGGGGGTAGAACCCCCCAAAGGCTTGGATTGAGTGATAAAATCGGAAGTAATGACCAATTTTAGAAGACAGTTTCCCTTTAAAAATACCCAACTCAGTAGATTTACAAAAATCAGATACACCCTGGTTATAATAACTAAATTTTAACTTCTAATAAAACGATCAATTGCTGTGTTCATTACCCCAACACGACTGGATAATTCCACAAGTTCCGTGGTGACAATATTATAATCCCCTAAATATTTCTGGAGATTAGTTCCCTCCTGTTGATGGCCAATTTCTACTAACCTTTCCTCTCGCAATTCCTGCAAATGATCGAGGACTTCTTCTAAAGTATCTTCGAGGGGAGGTAAGGGAGGAGGAGGATTATTTGTTTGCAAAGCTTGGGTTAATTGCGTCAAAGCTTGGGTTATTTGTTGCGTGAACAGACTCAGATTAGGATGGGGAGGACTACCGCGATATTGTTCCAATTCCGTCAACAAAACTGTCACCCCGCGACCAAAACGGGGAATATAATTACTTAAAGTGATTGCCGGTTCCATTTGTGGAAAAGGTGTGCTAGGATCATCAATTAATCTTTGTAGGGCCGTTTGCATAGTTGTATTTGCTCGTCGAGCTTTATTGCGATGGGAAGATAAACTTGCAGTTTGATAGGATGATTCTCCTAAATAAACTGCCATAACTGACTGAAAATATATTTGATTAGCTTCTAATGCTTTAATGGCAGCGAGGGAAAAACGTTCATCTTCATTAAACCGTAAAAAACCGAAGGAAAGTGTAAAAGCTAAAGCACTACCGATTAAAGTATAAACTATTCTGATATACTCTAAATTAATTCCATCATTGCTGGTATCGAGACGACTGATGATTAAAGCAAAAATTGTGATAAAAAATACGGCCAAACTATAGTGAAATCGCACCAAAGTTAAAGCGATCGCTATAGAAATAACCCCGATAATTTCCAACCAGAGCGGATTATCTATAATTCGCAACAATGCCAAAACAAAAAACGAGCCTAAAATCGTGCCAAACACCCGATTAAAAAAGCGCTGAAAAGTCAAGCTAAAATCTGGTTTTAACACAATAACTAAGGTTAAACCAATCCAAAAACTATGGGTAATTCCTAGCTTATTGTAAATCAAAACTCCTAGCGCACTTCCCAAACCCAAGCGTAAACCATGGCGAAATAGGGGCGAGTCTAGATTAAAATTAGATTTTAATGGTTCCCACCAAGCTTTTTCTTGACCGTACTCTTTTTCTATCCCTTCAAAGTTCCGCTGCCAAGGATTTTTTTGATCTGAAAAGTCCTCGCTTTGCCGCAAATGTTGCGCTGTTTCACTGGCTATTTTTAGCTGTTTAAATAATTTTTTTAAACGATTATTTAATTGGGAAATTGCCACATAACTGCTATAATCATCCCGGGCATTTTCTAAAACTTTAGCTTGCAGGTTTTTTTGTTGCTCGATCGCCTTGAGTAATAGCTGCAAGCGCTCACAATCTGGTTGTTTATTTCTACCCAAAATTAACCCGGCAATATCTTCGCTAATTTCCGCCACTTGCACGAGAATATCTTCTAATAAAATACCCACCGTGGTCAGTTGTGGCAAGGGATGAAGATGAAGCAATTCTCGCAGCGCGATTAAGCTGGTGTTAATGCGATCGCTATCTTCAATCAAGACGATTAACAATTCCCGCAGCTCATTCTTTCCCCAACGTCCCCGACGCGTCAAGGTGACAGTTTTCCGCGAACGGAGCAATAGCTGGCGAATTTGGTCAAAATATGGCTCCTCATGAGCATTAGAACGAGAGTGTAAGGGCAAAGAACGGAGATAGGTGGCGATACCCTGAAAATTTTCCGCCGTTACCTGACGTAAAGGCTGATTAGGACGAAAAGGCCAGATAAACAGGGCCAAAAAAATTGTCCATCCCCCCCCCAACACAACGATTCCGGCCCGTTGTAAAGCGACGATCATATCTCCCGATGGCAAAGAAACGGCCAAAAGCAGCAATAAACTGATTACTACCCCAGCTAACGCCCCATTTTCCCCGTAAACCGTCAAATAACCCGCTAGAAACAACCCGCAAAAAACTATCACTACGGTCAATCCTAGCCAAGCACTGGCTAATGTGCCGATAATCAAAGCTAGAGCCATCCCGATAGTCGTAGCGACTAGGGTTTTCGCTCTCAGGCAGTAAAGTCCCCCCACATCGGCTAAAATCAAGGTTTGAGCCGCTAAACCGACCATTAACCCCAATTCTGACCGATCTAAAATATCACCGATAATAATCGGTACTGTGATCGCCAATAAAGTCCGAATCCCCCGCTCGATCTCGATATCGCCACTAGGACGCAATAAAAAAGCAAATCGCTGAAGTAGCATAAATTCACTGAAAACTTAACTCTTGAAGCTGATAACATAGCTACTGATGGATAATTTTAGGGCAGCCAACGGGGTTTAAAACCGGCGTTGAGTTCTTGAGGTAAAATTTTCGGGATGCTATTGGGACTGAACTGATCGGGGAGTGGTAATAACCAGAGACGACCATCAGCAATGCTCGACCCCTCCCCAGTGACTAAATCATTTCCGACTCCAAAGGGTACGGTTGCTAACTGATCAAATAATAAGGCCACGCCATCGGGAGACATACTCATCTGCACGTCACGATAATTAGGTAAAGCCAGCAGGGGTGTCATTTTACCCGTTTTTAGCTCAATAATCCCTAAAAAAGGTTCTTCTTTCACCTTGCCATCGCTGCCCATAACCAGATCGCTTTTCAGACAGTAAAGGGTTTTTTCCTGTCGCGGTTCAAATTGACAGCTAATAATCGGATTAGCTGTTCTTAATAGTAGTCTTGACTCTCCCCGATCGTCGAGCAGAAATAGCGATCGCTGATTATCCGGTTCCGATTTCACCATGAGTTTTTGGCGACCATCCCGGGAAAAAGCGAGTATTTTCTCGTAGGTGGGCAAAAATTGCGGTTTTCCCCCTTGCACATCCAAAGGAATCACCGCTACCCCTCCCGTTTGACTGACAACCGCTTTTTTACCGTCGGGAGATAGTAAAAAATTATCCCCTTGTATTCCTAACGGTCGCGATTGTCCATCATCGCTGATTACCCATAAACTGGCATCCCCCGGATTCCCATGATTGATTCTCTGCACGATTAGGGTTTTGCCGTTATCTGAGAGATTAAAGCGCAGATTTTGATAGGTTTTCGCATCTAAAAACTTTTCTATACGACCACTGGGCAAATTTTGACCATGTTCGTCATGATTTAAACCCGTGGTAATTGTGTAAAGTTGCTGTTTTGGGGTATCTCGTCCCAAGTCAGAGCGATCGAAGGCCGAGAATAAAATTCTCTCCCCCCTCGGATAGATTTGAAAATCCGTGACCACCAGATCCCCAGGGGTAAGGATGGTTTTTTTCAGTTCCGTGACGTTATTCGGCCCCTGAATGATATTACAGACGATTAAACGGCCTCTTTCCTCTTGGTTGACTCCAATATAGGCAAAAGCTCGATCGTGGCTGTAAAATTCGCCGATCAAGTCCTCCCCTTGAGCAATAGGTAACTTTACTTGATATTTTTTGCCGTAGATGGGCAATTCTGTCAAGGTATAGGTCAAGCGATCGCCAGCCCAGCTAATTTTACCCGGCAAGGGAGGATCGATCACCAAGCTGGTTTCTATGTCGGAACGGTCAATCGGTCGATTAAAACTTAAGGTAAAATAACTGTCCCTAACGCCGATTTTTCGCCCTTGCCAGCTAAAATTCTCCCCTCGGGTAGGAACTTGATTTCCTTGGATCAAAATCGACGATATCGCAGCAATTAAAGCCAAAATAGTCGCTAACACTAAGCGATCGAACCAAGCTAATCTTTTCATCAGTTATCAGTTATCAGGAGTTAGGAGGCAGTCCCGATGCCAAAGTTGGCACCGCCAAGCATGAAAATATGATAGCCTCCAACTAAGGCTAAGACAAAAAGGTTGTTCCCTCCATAGAGCTTTCTAGTCTGAAAGTCAGTCGAACCAGGATACCCAGAGGCCTCGCCAATTGTCGCTACCAACCCCTTTCAAGGTCAAGGTAAGCACCCCAGTCAGAATCTACCAGTAGAGGTATCCATGTATTAGCCCCACTCACTCAGAGCAGAGGGGAAAAGTTATGCCAGTAGTCAAACCACATTGTGCCGGTCTAGATGTGCATGACCAAAGACTGGTTAAATCTCTCGGATTAGTTAACAAGCAAAGAAAGTCTAAAAGTCTTACCCAACAAGGTTTTTAGATTTATTCAGCCAGCCCTACTTAGCTGCCCAGTATCGCCGTCTGTCGGCGCGTCGGGGCAAAAAACGTGCTGCTGTTGCTGTCGCTCATTCCATCCTGGTTATTGCTGATCATCTTATCTCTCGTCAACAACCTTACCGCGATTTAGGGACTGATTATTTTGACGAACAACGACCCGAAAGTGTGAAAAAACGTCTGGTTAAACGTTTGGAGAAGCTTGGTTATCAAGTTACTCTTGAGCCTGTTGCGGTTGTTTCTTAAATTGGTCTAAAATACGGGGAAATCTGGCTGTTATCCTTGAAGACACTGGCAAACTCGTTCATAACGCTTTTTAGTCGCGTTATCATTTTCAAGTCAGTCAGGAGATTGCTTTTTATTTATTCTCCCTTTTACCCCACTCCCCCACACCCCAGCAGTCTAACCATGTCTTCCCACGATCCCGAAAGCATCCAGACTATTTTTCAAAAAATTTGGGGCTATGATAGCTTTCGCTTTCCCCAACAGGAGATTATCGAGACAATTCTAGCGGCAAAAGATGCCCTGATTGTCATGCCCACGGGATTCGGTAAATCTATCTGTTTTCAATTGCCCGCTTTATTAAAAACCGGCTTAACCCTAGTGATTTCTCCCCTGGTTGCCCTAATGGAAAATCAGGTGGAGGAATTATTAGCCAAAAAACTACCCGTTGCCCTGATTCATCACGAAATCCCCCGACAACAGAGAAAGAAAACCTTAGCAGCGATCGCAGATCAAACCCTACGACTTCTCTATCTTTCGCCGGAAACGCTCTTAAGTCCGCCCCTCTGGTCAAAATTAACCCTTCCCCACGTTAAAATTAACGCTCTCATCCTCGACGAAGCCCATTGTTTAACCCAGTGGGGCGATAATTTTCGTCCTGCCTACCGTCGTCTTGGGGCTGTCCGTCCCGCTCTTCTGCAATCAAAACCGGCCGGCAGCCAAATAGCGATCGCTGCTTTTACCGCCACCGCTAACCCCGCCACCCGTGAGACTCTCACCCGCGTCTTACAACTAGAAAAACCGCAGCTTTTCTTAATAAATCCTTACCGTCAAAACCTTGACTTAAGCACCAAAATATGTATTAGCCCCGGTTGTCGTCGTCATCAACTATTAAACTTCCTCACCAGTCAACCTCGACAATCCGGCCTGATCTATACTCGTTCCCGTCGCCATAGTGAAAATTTAGCGACATGGTTGCAATCTCTCCACTATCGCACCAGTGCCTATCATGCCGGTTTATCCCCCTTTCAGCGTCGGGAAATAGAACAAAATTGGCTGCGGGGGGATTTAACTTTTGTTGTCTGTACCTCAGCTTTTGGCATGGGTATCAATAAACCCGATGTGGGTTGGGTTGTCCACTACCAACCCCCAGCTTTACTATCGGAATACCTACAGGAAATCGGCCGCGGTGGTCGCGATGGGGGTAAAATGCAGGCTCTCACCTTAATTAGTGAACCGACGGGATGGTTAGATAATAGCGATAAAAACCAGCAAAAATTCTTTAACTCCCAACAGGAACGCCAATACCGACAAGCTTGGCAAATTTTAGCCCAAATTCCCCTAGAGGGCAAAGTAGAGGCGATTAGTGCCGAATTTCCCGATGGTGCGCTTATTCTCTCCCTTTTACACAGTCTCGATCGCCTAGAATGGCTCGATCCTTTTCATTATCGGCTTATTTATCGCCATAATTCCGCCAAGATGACTTTTAAACCCAAAAATGAGATGTTTCCCTACCTCTATACCCGTCGCTGTCGTTGGCACTTTCTCTTAAATGCCTTTGGTTTTCAGGAAAATGCCGATAATTTTCGCTGTGGTCATTGCGATAATTGTCGTCGCAATCGACCTCTGGTAAGCTAGGGAGCGCCAGAGCAGGGAGAACAGAGCATTTGTACTAAATTTTTTATGTCTTTTTTCTCCTCCTGTCTGGGATTCTCCTCACCTAAGGTCAGATTTTTGATTTTTGCAGGAGAGCTATAGCGGGTTTCCCAGAAGTTAGTCCCGATTGAATCTATCAAGAGATTTACCATACCTTACCCGAAATAATAGTGAAATTCTGTGACAAAGTGCAGCCAGATATAAGAATCTTTGCTAGATTCCTAGAAGGCTTCTATGATAAGTTTCCTTAAAGGAAGCTCTTTGCAGTAAGCTAATCTGGCTAACACGCTTTTGGGCGTGATATGGGGGAGGATACAACCATGACTCATGAGATTTTAGGGGAATTTTTATCTTTGCCTGCTGAAGCACAGAGCCAAGTAGTCAGCCTGATCGCTTTTTTGAAACAAAAGTACATATATTCTGAACCTCTGTCTGCATCGTCAAATGTTGATTTAGTTAATGATCCCTTTGTTGGAATGTGGCGCGATCGTCAAGATTTAGATAGTACTACTTGGGTGCGAAATTTACGAGAAAGCGAGTGGTCAAAGACAAATGGCTAGTTCAACTATCGTAGATACCGACATAATCATTGATGTGGGTCGTGGTATTTCTGAAGCAGTCAATTGTCTGCAAAGGCTACAATCAAGTTCCAGATTAGCAATTAGCGTAGTTACACAAATGGAACTAATTGTTGGCTGCACTAACAAGTCAGAGTTACGGACGCTGGAAAAATTCCTTCAACAGTTTGATGTAATCAGAATTGACCAACCTATTTCAGACAAAGCGGTTGACTTACTTCGCTTGTATCGGCTAAGTCACGGTTTGCTGATTGCCGATGGCTTGATTGCAGGTACAGCAATAATATGGAATTACCCTTTTATCACCAAGAATCAACGAGACTACCGATTTATTCAAAATTTAAATGTATTACCCTACCCTTAGCGAAAAGCCTAACTAGACCGTTATGCCGCAAGTCCTCGGTGGAGGGTGTAAACAGGGCTAGTTCATCGGTATCTGAAGTTAAAAAAGGAGAATTGGTTCTTGAGCGAGGATAAAGAGTATCAATGGCTTCAGTTTGAACAACTGATAGATTTGCATAAATTTTATTTTGAAAATTTAATCAAATCCGCCTCTTTTTCCTTTGGAATTATTGGGGCGATTTTGACCTATGTAATCAGCGCTAAACTTAGCGAAAACTTAATCCGGCTTGCTCTTCAACTACCATTCCTACTCAGCATCGGGACGTTCATTATGTTTTGTTTCGGCACATGGAAGACCTGGGATTTGTCAAATTGGGTGAAGCATCATCAGGCAGAACTTGGAATTGATTGGCGACCTCATGCCGAAACTTTAACCTATATGTCAATCGCGTTTGCTCTATTGTTCTTAATAGTAGCCATTGTCTTGGAGGACTTATTGCAAATAGACCTCCTGCAAAAGTCCTATTCAGCTACTTGATGATAGCCTAAAGCAAGTTCATAGTTGTAAATGCCAGCGATTAAATTAAATCTCAGACCAAAACGCCGTCTCCGATTCCTA
>SFCA01000271.1:0-10286 GCA_007095475.1 Microcystis aeruginosa Ma_QC_C_20070703_M131
GAGTTAAAAGTTAAACTTCAAGTTTTCATTCAGGACGAATGTACTGATTAACTAATTTTTTGGGGAAAATTAGTTAACCCATCATTATAACATATAATTAATTTGCAAGAGTTCTAATGTGTACAAGACATTGGTAACTGTTATTTTTGTTTCTTGAAGCGGGAAACCAATCCTAAACCACCCACAGCCAGAAGTCCGAGGATAGTACCCGGTTCGGGAACGGATTGATGGAAAGAATTTTGCAATTGGAATAGAGCTTCATTGGGGCTACCAGGATTAGATAGGGTATTTGTGACGGTCAACAGTGTCTGGGGGGGGATAGGGTCAAAACCTGTTAGAGGGTCCGCTGAGCCGTTAACTGAAACTAAGACATTAGGTACCTCAACAAATGTCTCGGTTACAGTCCCGTAGTCGGATGATACGTCTGAATCCAGGTCAACCCCGACAATAGACTTGTTGGAGTTAATGACCTCGATTGTATATGTGAAAGACCCGGAACTAAAATTGGGATCAGGGGAATCCAGAGTCGTGGCATCGTATAGGAAATAATAATGACCGCCCATCTCCATCAGCTCAACATCATCCAGCGGATCGGCCCCAAAGTCATTTTCCGAGACGAACGTAACTTTTTTGTCCCCTACTTCAAGAGGAATACCAGCAGTAGTTAGGGTTCCCACCCATTGCCCCCAAGTTGACATCACGCTGGCGGCACTCGCACTGGTAGCGGTAAGCACCGCGCCGGCGAGAACCCCAATGGCTAGAGAGCCAGAAGCAAAAGTTTTGGTTAATTTGTTGGTTGTCATCATAACTGAATTATCCAGCGTTAATTGTGTGTACTATAGCCATCAAAAGAAGTTAAGCAAGCGTTAAGCTCGCTGATAACTTTTTGTTTGACTTGACACAACTATAGCGAAACTTTTCAAAAAAAACAAGTGTTTTAGAACAGGGTGAGCCCATCTCAAACGCTATTGACTATTGACTAATTTGGTCATCCGCTTGCTGTGTGGGCATTTCAAGTGATACCAGTCAATCAAAACAGTTAGGAATTCTTAACATTTGGTCGATTTTTGCTTAACAATTGAGATGGCAAATTCTCCTCAAATATTCCTGAATCACCCTCTGGGTAAGCAACTCACATAAATCAAGTTCATTTTGTTAAGGATTGTTAAGATGCGCTTCGCTTACCCTGTGTTTTAGAAAACTTTTTTTCGACAATATTTATATATTTTTGTCCAATTTACAGCAGTTTTCCCCGAACATAACTACCCAAAAGTTGACAAATATACCCAAGCTTTTCTGGTCAAAGTTGGACAAATAAACAGGCTCTAAGTAGGTGGGTGGAATTAAATATAAGATGAACGTAGGTTGGGTTGAAGCATGAAACCCAACGCCCGATTATGTTACGCTACCGCTAACCCATCCTACAAATAATTGTGCCTCCCTACTTAGTTCAAAAAAAAATCTCTCAATTCGTTACAAAACTTAATCAAGAGAGGTACAATGTATAAAACTTAACAGTTTTGACAGTCAAAACTGGAGTTCGATGGCAATCAACTCCCTAACGAGGTAACTTCCTTTTGCTCCCACAAAAATGTCACCCCAAAACCCCCGGACAAACTCAGGTTTTAGAAAGACCAAAAATCCCGTTTAATATCTCTATCTAAAGAGGTATGACTAATTTTCCTAAATCATCTATAGTTACCAGCGTGGGGCAATGGCAGTATAAAAGTGGACAACTGACTGTCTAAAGTTGGACGATTCTCTCTCGAGAAATTTCTTTAATTAAAACTGGGTTAAGTTAAGTAGTCGGACATAAATTCTGTTCTCTATCTTAAGAAATGTAAATTGCCGCAATTCTTACTGACTCCTGACTTGAAAGTGGCAAGTAGCAAGTGGGGAGAATACACAAAAGCTGTCTCCTGTCTCCTGACTCCTAGCCCCACCAACAAACTTTTTGCCGCAAACCCTACTTAACAGCTTATATATATGAATACTCTCATCACTATTCGAGAAGCTTCCGATTTACTCGGAGTTAGCATTAAAACCCTCCGGCGCTGGGAACAACAGGGTAAAATTGTCTCAATTCGTACCCGCGGCGGTCATCGCCGATTTCGACCGGAAGATCTCTTACAATCTGGTCAAGCAACCCCATTGATTATTGGCTATGCTCGTGTTAATCGACCTGAACAAAAACCCCAATTAGACACCCAGATAAAAGCGTTAGAAGAATTTTGCCATCAGCAGGGTCAACCCTTTGAAATTCTCACCGATATCGGCAACGGGGTCAGCTACAATCGCCCTAATTTTATGCGTCTAGTGGAGATGATTTGTCACGGTGAGGTGAAATGTCTAGTTTTAACCCATGCGGAAACTATTAGTCTCTTTTGTCATGATTTTATTTTGGGTTTGTGCCGTCTCTTCAAAATCCAAGTCATTATCCTCAATCAACCCCAGGAATCCATTGCAGCTGAGGATTTAGTGGACGATCTGCAAGCCCTCGTCACCATCTGTTACGATCATCTCTACCCACTACATAACCCGGCTCATCGGCAATTACTAGAATACCTAGGGGCGCTTAAGGATGTCCGTGTGGCTTAAAATTATCCTTGGCCTCGGTTTCTTATCTCTCTTTGTTGGCTGTCTGATGCCGCCTCTACTGTTCCCCGAACAAGGGCCAAGAATAGTAATATTTGAGATGATAAAGAGAATATGATCCCCCCTTGCCCCCCTTAAAAAAGGGGGGAAACCAGGAAAGTTCCCTTTTCCAAGCTGGATTGAGGGGGATCAAATTGGCTGACGGCTATATTGACATCCACATTGACGGCAATGAAACTAGAAACCACGGCGATTAAACGGATTCTCGATGCTAACCTTGACCGCGCCAGAGAAGGACTGCGAATTATCGAAGAATGGTGTCGTTTTGGCTTAGATAATCCCGATTTAGCCCAAGAATGTAAAGAAATGCGCCATCAATTAGCTAGTTGGCACTCGATCGATCTTAAACGACATCGGGACACGGCCGGCGATATCGGCAGGGATTTAAGCCATCCCAGGGAAGAAATCCGGGAGACTGTCGAGGGACTGCTGCAGGCCAATCTCGCTCGCGTACAGGAGGCTTTTAGGGTTTTAGAAGAATACGGTAAACTCTATGATCTGGAGCTAGGGATAGCCTGTAAACAGCTGCGCTATCGGGTTTATCAGCTAGAGAGTAAACTATTAATCTCGCCACCTCTGGAAAAACTGCAAGCATCTCCCCTCTATCTAGTCACTTCTCCTGCCGAAAATCTGCTAGAAATCGTCGAATTAGCCCTAAAAGGGGGGGTAAAATTGGTGCAGTACCGCCATAAAACCGCCGCTGATACCATTCGTTTAGAAGAGGCCGCTAAACTGTGTGAGTTATGCCACCGTTACGATGCTTTGTTTATTATGAACGATCGCGTCGATATTGCTCAGGCCATTCATGCCGATGGTGTTCATCTCGGTCAACAGGATCTACCAGTTTCCCTAGCGCGGCAATTTCTCGGCCCGACGGCAATTATCGGCCGGTCCACCACTAATCCCCAAGAGATGGCCAAAGCAATCCAAGAAAAGGCCGATTATGTGGGAGTCGGGCCGGTTTATGCCACCCCCACCAAAGCAGGAAAAACCCCGGCAGGATTGGAATATGTCCGTTATGCGCGGGAAAATTGCCCTTTACCCTGGTTTGCGATCGGTGGTATTGATAGTAGTAACATTAAAGAGGTTTTAGAGGCAGGAGCGCAACAGGTAGCTGTAGTCCGGGCCATCATGGAAGCGCAGCACCCCGATGTGGTGACACAACAATTATTAGACCAATTAAAGTAGGGTGTAGGGAAATGGGGAAATGGGGAAATGGGGAAATGGGGAAATGGGGAAATGGGGAAATGGGGGAATGGGGAAATGGGGAAATGGGGGAATTTCAACTAATACCCTAAAACCCTAAAACCCCAACTCTCAACTCCTGTCTCCTGTCTCCTCCGATTAACTTGATTCGTTTATATCCAAATCCATGTCAGAAATAACCTTGCAAATTAACGGCAAAACTCAAACCTGTTTACCCGCAACTAAACTAGGGCAAATGTTAGAAAATTTGGGCATGAATCCTCGGTTAGTTGCCGTGGAATATAACGGGGAAATCCTCCATCGTCAGTATTGGGAAAACACGGAAATCAAGGAGGGGGATAAATTAGAAATTGTTACTATTGTCGGAGGGGGTTGACACTCCCATCGCGCTTAAGCGAGGGATTCTTGGTTCACTGAGTTTCCTTAATCTGGCAGGACGTATCCAACCAAACCAGAGGGAATCTCTCCCCAAGCGTATTAGTTTCGGTGTGTCCCACCGTACTTAGTCCCTTTTTGAGAATGTTGATAGCGGCGTTAATATCTCTATCTTCTACATAGCCACAGTGAGGACAAATATGAGTTCTTGTAGATAGAGATTTAGGGACTTTTTGACCACAATTAGAACAATTTTGACTCGTGTTATGGGGGGCTACTGCTACCGTAGCCTTACCATATTTAAAACCAAAATATTCTAACCATTGCCGAAAAGTGGACCAAGCCACATCATTAATAGATTTAGCTAGTCTAGAGTTTTTTACCATGCCTTGAATATTTAAGTTGACCTGAGCGATAAAATCGTTAGATTTAATGACGCGCAATGCCTCTTTTTCGACAAAGCCTTTACGTTGCCTACTTACTCTTAAATGCTTTCTAGCATATCTCTTTCTAGCTTTTTGGTAGTTGTTTGATTGGGGTTGACCTTTTCTAAACTTTTTAGATTTCTTCCGATTCAGTCGGTTTAATCTTTTTTCTGCTTGGCGATAGTATTGCGGTATTTCTACTGTTTCCCCATCACTATTAGCGTAGAAAACTTTTAAACCTACATCCAATCCCACACATCTTTTTGTTGGTTCTAGGGGTTTAGCATATTCCCGAATATCAACGCTAAGACAGAATTGGACATAATAACCATCCGCTCGTTTAACAATTCTAACTCGTTTAATTTGGTCTATAGGATAAAAGTTTAAGTCTCTGGTTCCTTTCAGTTTAACCGTGCCAATGTTTTTCTTATCTGTGAAAGTTATTTTCTTTCTATCATCAGATAGTTTCCACCCAGAGTTTTTATATTCCACAGAACGATTATTTTTCTGAAACTTGGGATAACCTTTTTTACCTTTAACCTTTTTCTTACAATTGTCATAGAAACGAGCAATAGCTGACCAAGCTCGTTCGGCCGATGCTTGTCTAGCAGTAGAATTTAGAGTATCGACAAACTTGAACTGTTTGGCGAGAACTGCACAATATTTATTGAGAGAATATTTATCGATTTTGTCTTCTCTCTTGGCATCCATCCAAAGCCTTAAAGCCTTATTACGGATGAATTGTACTGTACGAATAGCTTCATCAATGGCAGAACACTGACTTGGTTTAACCACGGCTTTCATTTCTAAGACAATCATTGTTTATCGACCTCAAACAACTTATTTTAAGTTAACCTGTAGAGCATCGGATTGTCAAGATTTTAGTTGACATCGAAGCTCTTACATTGAGCCTTTACATTGAGCCTTTACATTGAAGCCCCTCGAAATGTGTCGAAATGTCGTGCTTCGTGTCACTGAGCTTGTCGAAGTGCTGTTTTATACTGGTCGGGGTTTCATCCCGTCGCGCTCAAGCGAGGGCTTCGGCCGTGATCTCAGCGTTCGACAAAAGCTCACGCCGAGGTCCGAACGGTCTTCACCCCGACATTCAAGATAAAATAATCAACAATCGACACTTGAGGGAAAAAACTTGTTAGTTATCGGTTTAATCAGTGGCACATCGGTGGATGGCATCGATAGCGCTTTAGTGGAGATTAGCGGTACAGTGGAATCTCCACAGGTGCAGTTATTAGCTGGAGAAACCTATCCCTATTCCCCCCGATTACGCGAGACAATTTTGCAAGTCTGTGGGGGAGAAAAGCTCGACCTTGAAGCTTTAGCCAGCTTAGATGATGATATCGCCGCAGAATTCGCCCAAGCCGCTTTAAATATCCAAAAAGAAGCCCCAAAAGCCCAATTAATCGGCAGTCACGGTCAAACCGTTTTTCATCGACCCCCCGCAAACGATCGCCTCGGTTACACGGTACAATTAGGACGGGGAGCAGCGATCGCAAAAATTACCCGTATTCCCACCATTAGTAATTTTCGCGCTGCCGATATCGCCCAAGCTGGTCACGGTGCGCCCCTAGTGCCGAAAATTGACGCTTATCTGCTTTCTCACCCCACCAAAGCCCGCTGTGTTCAAAATATCGGCGGTATTGGCAATTTAACCTATCTACCCCCCCGACAAAGGGAAAATTGGCAGCAAAAAATTTTCGGTTGGGATACTGGCCCCGGCAACGTCCTCATCGATTTGGCCGTACAATTTTTGAGCCAAGGCCAACAAACCTACGACCATAACGGTCAATGGTCGGCTCAGGGTCAACCCTGCTCCGAATTAGTTCATAAATGGCTACAGGAGCCTTATTTTCAACAATATCCCCCTAAATCCACTGGCAGAGAGTTATTTAGCCCCGCCTATCTAGCCCAATTGCGCGAGGATGCCCAAGCTTATTGCCTCAGTGATGCCGACTGGTTGGCTAGTTTAACCGATTTAACCGCCATTTCGATCGCCCACAGCTATCAAACTTTTTTGCCAGAAATGCCCGCGGAAGTGCTGCTCTGTGGTGGTGGAGCGCACAATGCCTACCTGCGGCAACGACTCCTAGCACATTTGGGGTCAAATGTCAAGCTTTTGACTACTGATGAGGTAGGATTAAATAGCGATTTTAAAGAAGCGATCGCTTTTGCCCTTTTGGCCTATTGGCGCTGGCACAATTTCCCCGGTAATTTACCGCAAGTCACGGGGGCAAAAGCAGCGGTTTTATTGGGAGAAATTTACCTATGAGCAGCAGCTATGAAATATTTTCAACAATTCAACGCCAAAGGGTCAGCGATGGGCAAATAGTGCCAATTTTAAGCGATTGTACTGGGTATAAACGTCTTTTAATTCTTGTTTGGCCGCAATTGGGAGATTTTGATAGTCTCGAATACGCTTGGTGGTTAGAAAAAGAGGCAGCCCTTTGGCAAAATGCCGGGATCACCATTCGTGCCATCGGTATCGGCGATCGCAATTCAGGGTTAAAATTCGCTGAATATACGAAATTTCGGCAAGATTGGCTTTTTGTTGACCCCAAAGCCGAATTACACAATTTATTAGGACTTTATCGCGGTTTATCGTTAAAATTACCTGGGTTTTCTCCCGGACAAAATGCCTGGTTAAATCTAATTTTGATGTGTGCGGGTGTGGGTAGTCCGGGGACTCTGGCCGAAGTGCTGCGGGGTTATCTTGGCGATCGCAAAGCCCCCCAATTAATTGCCGAGGAGGAAACAATACAAGCGCGGCCTTTACCAGCTTTCCGGGGTTCCCTATTCAATCTTGCCGGGGGTCAGGGTTTTCAGCGACCTTTTGAATTAGCCACCCTGAGACTCCGCAATATGAGTCAAGTTTTGGGCAATTGGTCAACCTATGTCCCCGATAGTAGTTATCTCACCCAACGGGGAGGGACTTTTTTATTTGATAGTCAAGGAAATTTACTCTATGAGCATCGAGATGGAGGTATCTTGGGCTTTGCTGAGAATATGAGTTATCCTCTCGCTTTTTTGCGGAATTAAGCTTTTTTCTTCTCCATCTCGCCCACTCCTAACTCTTGCCTTTTAGCTTTTCTAGCTGATGGCTAAAAAACTTTAATGTTGTCGAACTACTTATTGTACTAAATACTGTTGAAAAAGTATGGGAGAGTGGGGTGTGGGGTTTTAAGCTGAAGACGTATTTTAACCCCCTATCCTTTGACCGTTGCCCCTTGCCTCATCTCCACAAGCTAATTTAAAAAATTTTGGGGCTGAATCTTGCCAAAAAATAATTTTGAGGTTTATCTCAAATGTCGGGGTGAAGACCCTCGGTTTTACTGATGGGATGAAACCGTTCGGCGGTGAGCTCAGCCGAACCGCCGAACGGGTGTAGGGTTTTACCGATTCTCATCTGGTCAATTCCCCAATATTCAGGGAAAAAGTCCCTGAATTTTTCCCCTGAATCACTCCCAGGCCAGGCACTTTTGGATTTCCAAAAAGTCTAAAAGTCTTACCCAACAAGGTTTTTAGATTTATTCAGCAAGCTCTAGATAAGTCTCTAATATCATTTTTCTTTATTCGCGTCACAACGAATGCAGGCTTGGCAAGCATTCGAGCGTGGATGTCTGTCATGGATTGAGAAATTTGGTATAAGTCCCGAATAAAATCTCCAATGATTTCTGACATGGTTAATTGTTTTTTTGCTGAATACTCTGCTAATGCTTGGTATTAGAGGCACTCCCATAGTGACAGAAGAGGGCTATAATTAATCTTATAGACAGTCGATCGAGAGCAACAATATGTTAAATGCAGTGGAATTTAAAGCCAAAATTAAACAAGGTATTATCGAAATTCCCGAAGAATACCAACAGGACTTGAGGGAAGACAGCGAAGTTCAAGTTATTGTGATCAAACAAAATAAAAAAATATCAACCACTGGAATCATTGCCCAATTAACTCAAAACCCCGTTGCTGTTAAAGGTATTCGTCAATTAAATCGGGAAGAAATTCATCAGCTATAATTATGACCAATTCTCTTTATTTTTGTGATTCTAATATCTGGCTATACCGTCTTTTAATAGACCCAGAGTGTAACGATGCTGAAGAAATGCGAAAACGCAATCTAGCGAACGCTTTAACTAGCAGGGAAAATATCTTAATCAGTACGCAAATTATTAATGAAGTTTGCGCTGTTTTATCCAAAAAAGCTAAAATAAGTGAAGTTCAAATTAGACAAATTATTCAAGAATTTTACGATGGATGTGTTGTTATTCAACTCGATCGCAATATTCTTTTAAGAGCCTCTGAACTCCGCACTCAATACAGTTTTTCTTTTTGGGATAGTTTAATTGTAGCTAGTGCCTTAGCAACCGATGCTAGTATTCTTTACTCTGAAGATATGCAGGATGGGTTAATAATATCCAATCAACTAACTTTAATTAATCCCTTTCGATCAAGTTGATTATCCGTGTGATATTATTAAATTACTCATTTAATCAATAGTGATGAATAGGCAACAAAAGCGAGTTTTATCCCTATTTTCTGGCTGCGGGGGAATGGACTTAGGATTAGAGGGAGGTTTTTGGGTACACCAAGACTGTGTTAATGAAAATATTCATCGAGATTGGATAGTAGAAAGACGGGAACCATGGCTAAAACTACCGCGCACTACTTTTGAAACTGTCTTTGCTAATGATATAACTAAAGCTGGCCATAATGCTTGGATTCCCTACTTTGAAAAAAGGGGTAAAAAGAATGTATTTCACTTGGGGAGTATTGTAGATTTAGTCAAACAAGCAGAAAAAGGAGAGTTTCAGTTTCCCAGTAATATCGATGTAGTAACGGGAGGTTTTCCCTGTCAAGATTTTAGTGTTTCAGGAAAAAGAAAGGGGTTTAATTCTCACAAAAGTCACACGGGGAAACTGCTAGACGAGAGTGAAGATAGTTTTCAGGACAATCGCGGGAAACTCTATTATTGGATGAAAAGAGTTATTGAATTAACCTTACCTAAAGTTTTTATTGCTGAAAATGTCAAAGGTTTAATCTCTTTGGCTAATGTTAAAGATATAATTGAAGATGATTTTAGTGCCATTGGTAAAGATGGATATATAGTTATCCCTAAACTTCTCTTTGCTCCCGATTACGGAATTCCCCAAACTAGGGAAAGAATTATCTTTATCGGTTTAAATAAAACCTATTTAAAAGCGACAGCGATAGGACATCTAGAAAATAATGATATTTTTCCGCATCCAACCCATAAAGTTAAAACTTACAGTACAGTGGGTCAGATATTATCAGGTTTAGCAGAACCAGAAGATGAGTTATTTGACCTCTCACAAAAAAGCTATTCAAAAGCTAAACATTATGGTAAAACTCAGGGACAAATCGAGGTTAATTTACAGGGTTTAAGTCCGACTATTCGCTCGGAACATCACGGTAATATTGAATTTAGGAGATTATCTTTAGAATTAGGGGGAAAGATAATTAATGAGTTAGAAGCAGGATTAAAAATGAGACGTTTAACTGTGCGGGAATGTGCGAGAATACAGACTTTTCCCGATGATTTTCAATTTGTGCGTCAACAAAACAAGGGAGATAAAAAATATTCACTTTCGGCTA
>SFCA01000272.1:0-9623 GCA_007095475.1 Microcystis aeruginosa Ma_QC_C_20070703_M131
GGCTCTGGCTCCGTCGAATCAAAAATTAAACAAATTGCTCATCGTCTTAAAATTACTGGTGCAAGTTGGGAAACTGGTAATGTACCGCAAGTCCTTCGTCATCGCTGTGCCTATCTAAATGGTTGCCTTTTTTAACTTTTTTATCGATCTCATTAAGCATTTCTACTTATTGCAAAGGTGAGATGCTCCCAGGTGTAGAAGCAGAAAGAGTGATGAAACGGCAAGTATTTCACCTACCCGTCTTGAAGATGGTTGCTGAGATTAGGAGATTATGCTGACGATCGATCTCTTGCGCTTTCTTGAGCGTCAGGATGTTCCTTTTACCAATAATCAGGCCGAAAGAGATATTCCCATGATGAAGTGTCGTCAAAAAATTAGTGGCGGTTTCCGTTCTAAATTAGCGACTAAAGTTGGCTTAATTTCTGGATTTCCATCATTAACCCACAGCCAATCCGCACCACTTTCTCCCCAATACCTGAGCGCTCCCACACCAGAGCCGCTCATTACCTCTAAAACCCGCAAACTGCCCCGCTCTTTTTTGACAATTGCCGCCCCTAAAACTCCTAAATCTCGGACGATTTTACTCTCCAGTCTATGAAAAGTATTGTTAATAGTAAATATCGCTTTTTCTTCCTGCATCGCTCATCTCATAATTAGCACTCGGCGGCAAGGGTCAACCACTGCCAAAATCCATCAGACATCAAGATAGAAGATAAATCTAAAGAAAGTGTGAAATTATCAAAAATTCCTGATTTTTTTACTATTATATCCCTAAAAAGCTGATAGTTTCCCCATAAGAACGGCAAATTGAAGATAAAAAAATAACTATTTTTTAATATCCTATAACAGTTTAATCCGGTTTGATGGGAGATAACCTAAAAGCAAAATCATTCAACCTTGATATAGAGATGAAAAAGTATCTAGCAGAGTTCATCGGGACGTTTTGGCTCGTTCTCGGCGGTTGTGGTAGTGCCGTTTTAGCGGCAGTATTTGTGGGTAAAGCCAAGAGTGTCGTAGATGGTGCTGATTTTAATATCCATCTGGGGATTTCTTTTGTGGGTGTGTCCCTCGCTTTTGGTTTAACGGTTCTTACCCTTGCCTACGCTTTCGGGCATATTTCGGGGGGACATTTTAATCCCGCCGTTTCCTTCGGTCTCTGGGCAGGGAAACGCTTCCCCGGTTCGGAACTACTTCCCTACATCATCGCTCAAGTTTTAGGGGCGATTTTAGCGGCGGTAATTATCTACATTATTGCCAGTGGTCAACCCAGTTTCGCTCTGGGAGGCAGTAACCCTCTGGCCACCAATGGTTACGGAGAACATTCTCCCGGTGGTTACAGTTTATTCGCCGCTTTAGTCACGGAAGTGGTCTTGACCTTCATGTTCTTAATTATCATTTTAGGCTCTACCGATCGACGCGCTCCAGCGGGTTTTGCTCCCATCGCTATTGGTTTAGGATTGACCTTAATTCACTTAATTAGCATTCCCGTGACCAATACCTCCGTTAACCCCGCTCGTAGTACCGGTGTTGCTCTTTTATGCGGTAATATGGCTCTCGTTGGTCAATTATGGTTATTCTGGATTGCTCCCATTGTTGGGGCCTTGGCTGCGGGTTTCCTCTACAATAGTTTCTTTGAAGAAACATTAGAAGAAAGACAAGTTAGAGAAGATGTGGAAAGTTACCGCTAAAGTTTGATTGCTTCAAGAGTCAAGTGCTGATAGCGATTCCTGTGGGGTCGCTATTTTTTTCGTCCCCACCGACAAAATTGAGCAGCGCTCGTCGTCCCTGCTCGCCTCGATCGAGTAAAGTAATCTCTAGATAATTTTCCGGCAAAAAAGTTAAACGTTCTGACCATTCGATCGCCACTATCCCTAAATCCACCTCAATTCCCTGCCAATAATTTTCTAGGTACAGCGCCTCGATATCTTGACCCTGCAAACGATACAAATCCAAATGATACAAAGGAAGGCGGCCTTCGTTATATTCGTTAACGAGGGTGAAGGTAGGACTAGCTATAGGCTCTTGAATACCCAATCCTAAGCCAATTCCCTGTACTAAGGTGGTTTTTCCCGCTCCCAAATCGCCTTTTAATAAAATTACACTGCCAGAGGCCAGGGTTTGCCCCAGTTTTTCCCCTAAATTGACAGTAGCTTCTCGATCGGGTAAGTCGATAATCATTTTTTTCCGCTAGGATGCCAATTAACCACTGATTCTAATATAGCGATCAGAGCAGCTTTCTGACCTCCTTGGCTCTGGGGGTCCAAATTTGGTCTTTTGATCGAGAAAAATAGAAGCAGTTAAACTAATCTCTTATCTCTTAGTCTTAACCTTTGGTCGAATGGTCGCTATCAGGGCAGAGATAAGCGATCGGCGAAACCTTCTGGTAGATTAGACTAAATGGGAGTTGGTTAACTGCTTTTATAAAATTGATTGTTCCCTAACCATCAGCATTGTCTAGGGTCGAAGGCAATAAAACAACCGAAGTTTAGGACTTTAAGCTAGAAGTTAAGGAAACAGTGAAATTATTATTTTTGAGTAATGGCCACGGTGAAGATGAGATCGCAATCCGGATTATTAAAAGACTGCAATCATCTCCCCACTGTCCAGATATTACTGCTTTACCCCTAGTGGGTAACGGTTATGCTTATACTCGTCTGGGGATTCCCCTTCTCGATCGAGGTCAAAAAATGCCCTCTGGGGGTTTTATCACTAGGGATGCCAAACAATTATGGCGAGATCTGCGGGAGGGATTATTAGGATTAACCTCTCGTCAATACCGTCTGGTCAAAAATTGGGGCCAAGAAGGGGGAAAAATTGTTGCGGTGGGAGATATCTTACCCCTTGCCCTTGCTTGGTTGAGCGAGACAGATTATGCTTTTGTGGGAACGGCTAAATCGGAATACTATCTCCGGGATGAGCAGGGATGGTTAGATAGTAGCTCGATGATCGATCGCCTCTGGGGTTCCTATTATTATCCTTGGGAACGCTGGTTAATGGCTCATCCTCGCTGTCGGGGGGTTTTTCCCCGGGATAGTTTAACTAGCAAAATTTTACAACAGTGGTCAATTCCCGTTGTCGATGGGGGTAATCCGATGATGGATGACCTTTTACCCTCGATAACGGGCGATTTTCCCCAAGATTGCCTAAATATTCTGCTGCTACCCGGTTCGCGCTTTCCCGAATCTCTCCACAATTGGCAGCAAATTCTCGCAGCTGTGGCGGCCATGATCGGACGTTTTCCCGCTTACAAGCTGGAATTTTTGGCAGCGATCGCTCCTTCTCTCCCCCCGGAATCTTTTACGGCTGCTTTAACTTCCCGGGGTTGGCGAGAACACAGCATAAACAAGTTTATTTGTCAAGAGGTATTTATAACTATTTCTCAAAGGGATTACGCCGAATATTTAGGCCGTTGCCATCTAGCGATCGCCATGGCGGGAACTGCCACGGAACAGTTCGTCGGTTTGGGTAAACCTGCGATCACAATTGCGGGATCTGGACCACAGTTTACTGCTCATTTTGCCAAACTGCAACAGCGTTTATTAGGCTGTTCAATTCTCTTAGGCGATAGTGCCGAGTCAGTGGCAGACAAGTTAGAATATTTATTACAAAATCCCCCACAGTGGCAAGAAATCGCCGTTAATGGTCGTCAGAGAATGGGGTCAGCCGGTGCCTCCGATCGCATTGCCCAATGGTTACTAGGCAATTTTTGCCCTTAAATGAAAGTATCGGTCTGATTTTCGCCGCTAGTGGGCCCCTCAAAAATAGTTTCTAGGGCAATTTTTTGGGCGCTTGCTTGTTGTCCGTAGCTGAAAAGATAGGGAATTTCTCCGCTTTGTTGACGAAACCACTGGAAAACGTAGGGACTACCATAAATAATCAATGCTTGAATTTGTCCAGTTTTCAGCAAAGCTTGATAGATAGCTTTCGTTTCCCCCCTTAATCCGGCACTACCCCGAAAAGGATTACCACGGATAAATACTTGTAGGAGAGTCGTTTCTGGAGAGACGAGGGACTGATGAAAGGTGCTACGGTCGATTATTTGCGTTTGATAACCCCATTGTCGGGGAATTGTCACCGCCGGACAAGAGCGATCGAGAAAGTCACAGTTGAGTAAATCATCCATAATGATTAAATTGCGGCCTTGAGTGGCTTTAATCGGTAAATTAGCGCTAACTGTTTGGGAATCTTTTAAAATATCGCTGACAATCTCTAGAGCTTGCGGTGCCGCTAAACTGCTTAAGGATTCTAAGGATGGCTGTCTTTGCCCCAATTTCTCTTTTGCTCGTTGAATACGTTGCCAAGAATCATTAATTCTCGCTTCGCTAATTGTACCCGCTTGCACGGCACTATACACCGCTTCGATCGCTTCGATCGGATCGGGGGGCATTAACAGTATATCGGCCCCCGCCTGTACCGCCCTCACTGCTATGGCGGCAGCACTGGCGATTTTAGTCACTCCTCCCATAATCAGGGCATCAGTGACGATTAAACCCTGAAAACCGAGATTTTGGCGCAGTTTTTCCCCGAGAATTTTCGAGGAAAGAGTGGCGGGAAATTCGGCATCCCAAGCGGGAATTAACAGATGGCCTGACATAATACTATCAACCCCCGACTCGATCGCCGCTTGAAACGGTGGCAATTCGATCGCTTCTAGGCGATGATCATCGTGGTTGATGATGGGAAGATCGAGATGGGAGTCATTGCTGGTGTCACCGTGGCCGGGAAAATGTTTGGCCGTGGTCAAAACTGGATAGGAATCGGCCCCTAAAATAAAAGCTTGAGCTAGATTAGCGACGATTTCGGGAGTTTCAGCGAAGGAACGAATATTAATAACCGGATTGTCGGGATTATTGTTCACATCGACAATTGGGGCTAAAATCCAGTTAATCCCGATCGCTAGGGCCTCCTTAGCGGTAATTGCTCCCATTTCCATAGCATATTCTGTGGCTTTTGTCAAGCTTTTTTCGGCTATTTTTCCTAAAGCCATCGGGGGGGGAAACCAAGTGGCGCCGGAAAACCTTTGGCCGACTCCCTCCTCGATATCGGCGGCGATGAGGAGAGGATTATCGCCGGACCAACTTTGTAATTGTTGGCTGCGGAAAGCGATTTCGGCGGCGCTGCCTCCTAAGAGAATCACCCCACCGAGGTGGAGGGTTTCTAACCAATGTTTTAGGGTAGCGTTGACGGGTTCCCAAGCAGGATAGCGGATTTGTTGGTCAAAGAGATAGCCGGAAGCGCGGACTACTATCATCTGACCAATACGTTCTTTTAGGGATAAAATGCGATCGCTCACTATTCAGTTATCAGTTATCAGTTATCAGGTTTAAGTTTTAAGTTCCCAGTGTTGTCTAAATTTAGTTATCCTCTACTGATCACTGATCACTGGTCACTGATAGCGGAATCGTCATCTTCTGGGGGTCGATCGCTTTTAATATGATCAAGAAGGTGTAACATTCGATCGCCGCGTTCGAGGGAAGAATCTTCTAGGAAGACCACTTCGGGGGTACGTCTGAGACGGATGCGTTGACCAAGTTCACGCCGGACGAATCCCGCAGCAGCTTTTAAACCGGCCATAGTTTCGGCCTTTGCATCTTTGTTGCCGTAGATAGACACAAAAATCCTAGCGTGTTGTAGGTCGTGGGAGAGATCTACATCGGTAACGCTCACCATAC
The DNA here is from genome assembly GCA_007095475.1 of Microcystis aeruginosa Ma_QC_C_20070703_M131. GTDB lineage: Bacteria > Cyanobacteriota > Cyanobacteriia > Cyanobacteriales > Microcystaceae > Microcystis > Microcystis aeruginosa_I. The sequence continues at coordinate 5,673 of SFCA01000272.1, forward strand.
CAGCGCCGACCCGATCATCTTTAATTTCCATTAATAACATTTGGCTGACCTCGCGCTTAATTAGCGAGGACACGCGAGATACTCGACGGTCGTTAGCCATAATTCTTCGTCCCCTAAAAACAGCGAAACCCTTACCATTGTATCAAGCTAATCCGAGCATGGCTTTGAGGGTGAAATAAAGAAAGGCGAAAGTTCCCCCCAGAAAGCCCACAAGTGCGATCGCTGTGAGGGGATTTTTTAATAAAGGGGCCAACCAGCCGAAAAAGGCGAAGAAAATCCCTAAACTAAAGCTAATCAGATAGCGGGGGTAACGGCTCACGTTATCAAAAAAGTCGCCCATAAATTTTATTTATTATCTTTGTCCGTAAGTAATTATAGCAGTAAGCTCCGATGCTGCCACCCCGCCCGATTAATGGCACTTAGCCACAGCCATGTTCAAGGATAATTTGATCATTTCCCCGATTGAGTTTCACTGGGATTCTGGGACATCCGGCGCGAGAATCATCAATTGTCCCTCCTTATCCTCGCGAATGGCTAGAATCGCCGGACGTTCATTTTCTGCCGACTGAGGGGATAACCCGCGAAAAACATAAGTCCAATTGTTATTTTGGATTAATAACCGCCAGACTCGCGGGGGATTGACTTTGCTATCATTCGTTTCTTTTCCCCGCAGCTCTTCGAGTAATTTAGTCTCACCGATAATTCGATAACCTTTGAGAGAAGGATCGGTAAAAACATCCTCTGGATTTCGACCGATCGCTATCTGTTTTTCTGGTAAAACTAACGTGATAACTGGTAAGGTAGAAATATCATTAACCCCATGGCGACGGGCATCGATCAATCCCTGAATTCGGGCTAACCAAAAAAGGATAATTAATAGCCAAATAACAGCGATCAAATCTTTTCGGAGAGCTTCGGGAATTCCCCGGACTAATAAACCTAGGGGGTGAAATTTTTGATGAAATTTCCGTTGAGATTGACTGACAATTGAATAGGATGGCAGGGGAGACAAAATCCAGAGGGTAAATTGAATCGCAAAGGCAACGGCAACCAGTGCCAGAAACGTTCGCAGCAACGCCCCGAAATCGCCACAGAAGACCTGTATCGGCAGGAAAAGGAAGAAACTGTAGGGGCAAGTCCAGACGGTTAATCTCAAGGGGAAACCGGCCGAAATAGGCCCACCGATAGATCCATCCCGTAAAATAGAGAAAAATCCCCAGCAAACCGAGAAGACTGGCAAAGGTTCCTAGTATGTGTGTTCCTGGAGGGGGAGAATTCGGAGCGCTCACGGCAAAATGTCCCTGATTGGCGTTTTCGATCGCTATCCTACTCGATCGAGCGGGTTCTATCGCCAGTTCTTTGTATTTTATCAAGGAGAATAACCATGTCCATCGACGATCCCCGACAAGTTCGTTTTTTAATCGAGAAAATGGAAGCGAGTTTACCAATCCCTGTGCGTGCAACTCCCGAAACGTTAAAAATAGCTGAAACAAAAGGCGAGCGATACAAACCCGATCACCAGTTTTCGATCGATAAAATTTTCTACATGGGAGACGAGGGGGGAATTATTTGTTCCCTAAAAAACGAATCGGGAAAACAAACGAGTCTTGTCTGTTCTTTAACCCATCTACGGATCGATAACGATCATCCGTTAGCGGCGGATATTCAATCCTACCAGAAAAAGCGATCGATGCGGATCGCACTACAGGATGGCAAAACCGGAAAAGCCCTCCGTATTGCCAAACAAAACATCCCGAAAAAAGGTTTCGGAAAGTAAAAATATATTGACAAAAACCGCAGGTTGGGTTACTGTTACTCCTAACCCACCGCATCCAATTCTATTCGGGGAATAGGAATTTGATTAGTTCGTTGCTACCAGATCGTATTAACCGTTGATAATTGAATTTTTCGATCTCGGCTAATTAAGGGAACGTTTAAATATAGGGCGGTTGCCGCAATAATTCGATCGGGTAAATCGGGAACATCCGAGCGCTCGATTCCTCCCATAGTAACCACAATATTGCGAGCGAGCGGGATTTCTATCAAAATAGAATTTTCCCTGTCCAGTTCCATTAACAATCGCTCTATTGTTTGAGCGGAAATCCGCCCTTTTTCACCAAGATAGACAATTTCAGCCAGAGTAATCGAGGAAACCGCAACCGTATCTCCACTATTGCCAATTTGTTCGATGGTTTGTCGAGCCAAATTGGATAATCGTTGATCTGCGTAAAGATACCAGATAACTGCATGAGTATCTAAAACTGCTTTTAACACTTAAAGATCCTCTGCCGTAAAATCTCCCCACGCTTCTCGTCGGGTTTTATCGATATCTTCAGCCGAGGGAGCCTGTCCTAAATCGGCGCATATACCCCATAAAGAGGGACGGGGTTGATTAACTTCTGCCGATTCCGATGCCATTTCTGCGGTAATTTTTTCGATCAGTTGCCGTTTCTCGATCGCGGATAATTTTTCCGCCCACCGCATTAGTTCTTGTAGAGTCATATTTCTATCGCTTACCGCATAAAGGAGTACCTTCATAAGTTTTAACATAAAGAGAAGATAAAACGCTTCCCCTTTGACAATCCCGACGCTAAAATATGGAAAAACCCCTCTAGAAAAAACCCTAGAGTGAGTTACTGTTACTCCTAACCCACCGCATCCAAGATTGAAAACAGAACCAACCAAATCCCGATCATTCAGGCCAGGTAAAGATGAAAAAACTCTACCCAATAATAACCGCAACTAGCCTAGTTTTTATTGCCTCTCTTGCTGGCTATCATCTACCAGCCACTGGCGATCTATCTCCTGTCAAGAAAATCCCCGTATTCATACCAGATGATACAAAAGTATTTTAAAAAAATGGCACTTCTCTATCTGGGAGATTAATCAAGTTCGATTCTCCAACAAAAATGATCGCTTTAGGGAGAGATTCAGAAACAAAAGAAGTGGCAATGAAATAGATCGAACAGATAGAGTTTCAAGGGAAAGTAATTATCAAAATCGGAGAGCTTGTTATTCGTGGTTCCTGGGAAAAAAATGATCGAAACCAGAATAGACAACGCTGGCAGGAACCTTTACAGAATTTCAAAATTATTGATGTTAATCAAGGAAAAGTGGAAGTAACTTTAACCTCGCTAGATTCTCCAAAAATAAGAGGAATCGAGCGTGTAGCGCTTAAAAGTTCCTACGTTGTCGAGGAAATTAAATTCAACCCCTCGGACAAAATTGAGATTCAAGTAAACCCCCATTAAAATTTACAAAGTAGAGGTCAATTATTTAGGTAATTAAGGAAGACTTTAAATGGGAAAGTTGGCTGATGTATTGTTCAATTGTTTGTGGTAATAGTGGCTCATTTAGGATCGGGTTAGCGAGGTCAAAGATGATGTCATTGATGAGAGCTTCGTAATCTGTTTCATAGGCGATATCTTCTCTGCATTCGATGGCATCAGCCCAGTTTTCTAAGTCGGTGGCAGATAGAGCGTTATGGAGATAGCGATCGAGAATATCGATCAGATGCTCTTTTTTTAGGGTGATAATTGCTTCGCTGCTGTCCCAAGGAAAGGTTTTTAGGATAGGGAGGATAGTTGATAAGGGTTGGTCAAAGTTGACTAGGGCGTTGAGGTATTCTTGTCTAGTTTTCATGGGTATTTTTGTTTGATGTGAACAATAGAACCGTTGGGGGCGTAGGTTGTTTTGGTGTAAAAGAGAGTGATTCCGTCCGCATCAATTTGTTTTTCGTAGGTTGCATAGGAACCGGAAATATTTTTGGCGGGAACGTCCGCTTGAAATGCTTTGCCACCGTTGGGAAGATTATAGATCCGAATTGGGGTAGCTTGACATCCTCGCCGCCGTAAAACGGACGGCGATTCCCAAACCTCACGATTTAGGTTTCTGCTTCTTTCCCTTGCGGGGTTCCGCACCTGCCTTAACAGATTTACTCTGTTCTGGTCT